>WGDQ01000215.1 GCA_015493185.1 Planctomycetaceae bacterium | reverse complement strand
CGCCGCAGTCGATACAGACAATGAGGCCAACGGGCCCGGCGCTACGTCGGCCAACTCGGGCAAACAACAGAAGAGCGGTTGGCGTTTCTGCGCTTCCAAGCAGTGCGACGTCGTTTATTTCGCGGAGAGCGGTCCGACAACGTTCACGACCTCGCAGCTTCGCGTGCCGGTCGGAATCAAGCAGCAGCAAGGCGAGCGACCGCTGTGCTACTGCTTCGGCCATTCGATCGCCAGTATTCAAGACGAACTGCGCACCAAAGGTCGTAGCACGGCACTGGAAGACATCCGCGCCAAGATGAAAAGCATCGGCTGCCATTGCGAAGTTTCCAACCCCAGCGGCGCCTGCTGCCTGGGTTCCGTCGCCGAAGGCATCCAAATCGCCCAACGCGAACTCGGGCTGGCCGTCGTTGACAACCAGACGACGTCTTCGCCAACCAACGTCGCGTCGCGGGGCGAAGCCATTGCCAAAGTGGGCACGTTGGCTTCCGCCGTGCTGGCGTCCAGTTGTTGCTGGCTGCCGCTGTTGCTCGTGGCCGTGGGTGTCTCGGGGGCTGGCATTGCGGCCACGCTCGAGGCCTATCGTCCCTTCTTCATGGGCGTTACCTTCCTCTTCCTCGCCATGGCCTACTACTTCGCTTTTCGACCACGGCGCGCGGCACACGCTTGCTGCGAAGAAGCAGCCGGCGAAGAACCCGCATGCTGCACTGCCACAAGTGGCCGGCGTCTGAACGCGCGAATGCTCAACCGCCTGATGCTCGTCGGCGTTACCGTCATGGCCATCGCCTTCCTCTTCTTCCCGCAGTTTCTCGGCCAAATGCTATCGAGCCGCGGAAACATCGACGCAGCCACGCTCACAGAACGCACCGTTTTCGAAATCGACGGCATGACGTGCGAAGGCTGCGCGGCCGGTGTGGCGGGCCTTTTGCAACAAGTGCCCGAGGTCGTCGCCGTGCAGGTCGATTTCGAGCAGCGTCGCGCCGTCGTGGCCACCGATCCCGCGGCACCGGTGCCCGTCGAGCAAATCGTCGCAACCCTTGAAAAGGCCGGCTATCGCGGTCGCGTCGTCGCGCACCAACCATAACGCGCCAATGCACTTCCCGCGGCCGACCTTTCGGAGCTCTGCCGCTCCCGTGCCGGACATCGATTTCACCGCATCGAGAAGGCTCGGTCGAGCCGAGAAAAAGAAAGAGCGACCGGCCAGAACCGATAAACGGCAAGCGAAACAGCGGTCTGCTTGTCCGCAGTTCCCGTTTTGTCCGTTGGCTCTAAAGAGCATCAGCCGCCGGGCCGTTGTCGCTGCCGGGCCCGATCTTCGCGCAGCCCAACCGATTCACACCTGCTCCGCAGCGCGCACATGATATGGTGGCTGCGTAGTTTGCGCCCGCACGGTGAGAAAAACAGCAAAAGCCAGGCGTGCTGCTCCCCGCGGCAGCTTCCTACTCGGCCAAGGCGCTGGTTCGCCCAACCACTCGGTTGCCCGGTGGCCTTAGTCGGCCGCCAGTTCGGCGTACTCCCGCTCGCACTGCTCAATTCGCTGGCGAATGCGGGCCAGGTTCTTCAACGAACCTTCTTTCATGTCGGGCATCATCTGGGCCCGCATCAGATCGTCGCGCAATTTCCGCAGACGGCCTTCCATCTGTTCACGAAGCTGCTGCTTTCTGCTACCGGCCATGGCATTCCTCGGCTTCTTATCGAAAGGCAATCGCACACAACACCGGTCGAAGGCGGGAAAAAGAAAGACCGCTCAAAAACAGCTCGTTGAAAAACTCACTTTGGCCGGGAGTGGTCAAACCGGGTCGGTTCTGCGTCGCTCAAAGCTCGATACATCGGACGTCGCCTCGTCTTCGGAGACGCTTGCGACGGGATCCTTTCGAACCAACCTCGTTTCACCTCCCTCTGGCCGGCAAAGCAGCTCGTCAGCGGGCGGTTTAACCTTCGTTTACAAAAGGGCTTTTGCGATCTCAAACCAGTGCGTGGGCAAGGTAGGAAAACCGCTATTGTCCGACCCGCAGAGGCCCCTGTCAAACGGCAATTGCCGTGTGCGACATTTTTCGCCTGCTTTTCTTCCGCCGGTTCGTCGAACAAATCCGTCACATCAACGTTGCAGCCACTCTGCCAGTGGGGCCATGCGGCCTGCGGCCCTGCAAGCGAGCCCATACACACGACACAACACATTGGCGCGCATCAACTTGTGGCCAATGCGCATGAGCAGCGATCGCAACGTATATCCACGCGCCGCTTCCAGGCGACCTCAACCGGGCTTTCTTCCTCCTCGCCGGTCTCTTCTCCTGCGTTTCTTTCCTCCTATCCCGTTTGCAAACAATGGTCACGCTTATCGGCTTTTGCCGCACGATTCGTCTCGACCGTTTTGCTCGCCGTCGCGTCCGCTCCCGATCGCCGATCAGCCCTTTGTATTACGGCGGCGGCTCAGCAACCGGCAGAACACCGGGGGCAACATTTCACAACATGTTGCTATTCAACGCGTTGCGCCTTCCGCGCCAGCCCCGGCCCGTGACCTACGTTTGTGGTGTAGGTCGGCTGCCGGCTTTCTGCGCGAACCGCACGCGGCTGCCCTCAGGGCGGTAAAGCTCAATTCCGAAGGTGCCAACGTGCTTTTCTCAAACCTCCTCACCTACGCACAAGTACTTTTGGGCGTGTTGCTGGCGCTCTGCTGTTTGTTCGTGGCGATTCATCGCCTTCCGGCAGTCATCTTTTTTCTAACGCGGCCGTTGCGAAGTACGCCCGCAGGACGTTTGCTTCTGTGGGCTGCTTCCGTCTGGCTGGGCGTTTGGCTATTGCGTTGGCTGGCAGGGGCCCCGCAAACGCCGGCCGAGCGGCTCACGTTGTTCGCGCTGGCGGTGTTCGCTCGCCTCAGTTACGACCTTTACGGTCTGCGCCGCCTTGTCGAACTGCGCAATTTGGAAGCCTCGCTTAAAGGACAGCGCAATTAACCTTGCCGGCGGTCGCGCCGCGCTGCACGGCCGCTGGTGTTTTTTGGTCATTGGCAATACCACCGGGCCTTAAGACGAGCACACCATATGCACCGAAGTTTCGCCAGCTTCGCACGGCATCTTCGCGCTCGATGAAGGGCACAAGAAACAGAAGGCAAATTCCTGAAATCGGCACCCAAAAGGTTGGCGATTTCAATTGACACGGCCACCATCTACGCCCTACGCTATTCAGCGCCATTCATGGACGAATGGCCCCGCGAACCATGACTTCCCCGGGGGCACAGCGGGGAAGCGCGAATGTCCTGAGATGCCGACGTTCCTGGGCCAGACAGGTTGCTACGCCTGATCGAACCATCGGCACCTGTGGGGCGGAAATCAGTCTCGCGGGCTTCACGCAAAACAAAGGGCCTTCAACGGCTCGCTACCAGGAACATCCATCTTTCACACTCTCTGGGTTTCGCCTTCGCGCCTGGAGAAGAGGCAAAACACGTTCTCGTCGCTTCATTCGGTCGATCGAACCGGGCAAACGGGCCGGTTGTTCGAATGATGCTCGAGAACGCACCCACCCATTGGGCGTTGGCAACGATTCACACTTCTAGGGAATGAGTCCGTCTCAAACGCTGGCCGTGTTCAAGGACGCGAACGCCGCCGGCTCTCAGTGGTTTGGTCGCCCGTCGGAACGGCGACCAATTTGTTGAGAAAATGGGCACCCACCCATCGGCGCGACATGCTTGCTGCGCGCGGCTTGCGTGGGCTGTCGATTTTCTCTGCGGCACCGGGGAATTGGAATAATGTCAACAATCAACTCGCTGACCACGGTTTGCTCGTTCGACTCCGACGAGTGGTTTTTGGGGTGCAGTGAGCAGGCGGCCTCGCTCTACCGCCTGGCGCAAAAGGCGGCCTTGCGCGAGTGCCCCTTGCTCATCTGTGGCGAAACCGGCACCGGCAAAGAGCTGTGGGCAAATCTCACGCACCGCTTGGGGCCCCGTGCGTCCAAGCCCTTTGTGCCCGTCAACTGTGCCGCGCTTACTCTCAGTCTGGCCGAAAGCCAGTTGTTCGGGCACGAACGCGGGGCATTTACGGGCGCCGTGGGCAGCTCGTTGGGTGTTTTTCGAGCGGCCGAAGGGGGCGTCGTCTTTCTCGACGAAGTTGGCGAAATGCCGCTGGAATTGCAGCCGAAGCTGCTGCGCGTGCTCCAACAGCACGAAGTCACGCCTGTTGGCGCGGCCGCGCCCGTACCGGTCGATGTGCAGGTCATCGCCGCGACGAACCGCGATCTCAAGGCCGAGGTGGCGGCCGGCCGGTTTCGCGAAGACCTTTATTTCCGCCTGAACATGCTCGAGTTGCGTCTGCCGCCGCTGCGCGAGCGGCTCGACGAACTACCGGCCTTCGTCGATTTTCTGTCGCACAAGTTTGCCCGAAAGTACGATCGCCCGGAATGGCGTCCTGACGGTCAAACGTTGCGCCGTTTCGCCCAATATGGCTGGCCGGGCAACTTGCGCGAGCTGGCCCATGTGATCGAACAATCGTACGTGCTCGATTGCGCGCCGACGCTTCCGACCTCAGACGACGAGCACGAAACTGTCGGCTGCCTGCCGTTCCTCAACCTTGCCCGCCTGCGCGACGAAGCCGTGCGACAGGCCCTCGAACGCACCGGCGGTCACAAAGGCCAGGCAGCCCGCCTTTTGGGCGTGCACGCCAACACCATCACGCGCATTCTCCGCCGCATCTCGCGCGAGGCCCGCAATAAAGCAGCGCCCGAGAACCGCTAAACCTCTCGGGCGACATCCCTTCCTACCCACACCGGCCTGCGCCCTCTCCTCCTGCCCGCGCCGGCCTGCGTCGTCTCTTGCTGCCCGCGCCGGCCTGCGTTGCCCCCGCTATTTACGGACGGTCCCGTCTGATCGGTCCTCCTGCGATCGGTCTTGTGCCCCCCGACCGGTGCGCGCCGTTCTGGTTCCGGCGTGCGAAACGTACGCGCGTGTTTGGTCCTCTGCCTTGTGCGCGGAATCCCCTCGGCGGGGGTTCGCTCATTCGCGTCGCTGCCCGTCTTGCCTGCGTCGAGCAAGCCCCTTTGGTTTCCCAGTCAAAACACCAACCGGGGCGCCCGGGAATTCGCCCGCTTCCCCGTCCGGCGAATGCTTTGTTGCTTGACGATCCTACCCCGAGAGCCGATTTCCGCTCGCCACATTTGCCGCCGCACTTTCTTTGCTCAAGGCAAACCGCGCAGCACATCGCACACCGAAGAAATCGTTCACCAATCAGGTGAATGATCACCCGATTGGTGAATCGCACGCTAACGGAAACGGGCTTCGGCACTTACCACCGGACCACGGCATTGCGGTTCACCATCATGGTGATTGGTCGCGCAGTGCAACCTTTCGACGGCGCGCCGGGCACACCGCCAAAAGATGCGTAATCCTCGGTGTTTGCGAAAAGCGCAAACGCTTTTTCGTCGTCTGGCGCGCCGATTGCCTAATCACTTGCCCGTGCATTGGGGCATCGTGTCAGCGATGGGAGATGCAACAAAGACAATTCGCATACCTGACAAGTATATGAATCGGCGCGGCTGGCTTTGAAAAACGAGTGTTTGTTCCGCTCGCATGCGAAACGTCAGCCGTCGAGATCAGGTGCGGCCCCCTTGGCCGCCGACAGTTCAACGACGTGTGTGCTATGGCCGACTGGCAAATACATCTCCATGCCGATGCGGAAGCCAAGGCGGGCCTCGCGTCGCAACCCAAACACCATCGTGTGTGCCTGGTTGTTGCGGCCGATGCGTCGCGCCGCGCGAAGCTGGCCATCGCCGCCGAACGTTCCGGCTGGCAGGCCATCGCCTGCGGCACGCCCCGTCAAGCTGCCAAGGTCATCCGACGCGCACGCCTGCAACTCACCATCGTCGACCTGGAGTGCACATCGATCGCCTCGGAAACCGCACTGCGCGAACTGACAAAACACCTGGCCGCATCGCGCGAAGTGCTGTTGGTCGTGTGCAGCGTCTCGGGCAGCGCGGCCGACGAAATCTGGGCCCGGCAATTGGGCGTATGGCTCTATCTGCCGGGGCTCGACATCGACAACGACCTGGAAGCCGTATGCCGCGAGGCCATGCAAATTGCCACGCGGCACACCGTGCCGACACCCGACAGTGCCGTTCGACGCGGCTCGACCGCCCAACCGTTGCACGAGCCGCGATGCAATCAGCGGCCCGCTCGACGCGGGCCCGTGTCCGACTGAAACCGAACGTTCAAGCCATTCGTTTTCGCAAGGAAAAGAACGAAGAAAGGAGTACCGCCGATGGCCCTTTTCACCGATTCGCTCGACGAGCAGTACGAAGATATCGACGTCTCTCGCCAGGTTTACCGACGGGCGCAACCGGCCAAAATGCGACGCCCCAAGCGATTTTCCCGCACGCGCGGCGGCGCGCGATTCAACGGCGTACACCGACGACGCAACAAACGCTGGTCATGGTAGTCGGCGCGCGGCTCTGCCCGCCCTGTCATGCCCCCCCAGACCATTCCGCCACGCGCCCGAACACGGCGCGTCGGCGGTCTTCCGATCGAACCTTCCCGTAGCAAACAACCCGTGCCACGTAGAGCATTCCTACCAAGACCCAAGGAAACACAATGATGTTGAAGAAAACCCTGCTTCCGTATTTGAGTCTGTTTGCCCTGTGCAGCGCGCTGCCCACCGCTGCCACGGCGGCCCCGATTCCCGTTTGGCTCAACGTGCAGCCGGAGAGCTATATCACCTTAACCGCCGCGGCCATCGGCGGAACCGTTACCGACGAGGTAACGGTCGGCATCGAAGGTAGCGTGCATGCGCTGATGGATTGGACGATGGACTCGGCCATCGGCCCCTTTGCCACCGTATTGGGCATCGAAGAGTTCGATCTCTTTCCCGAAGACTTCTCGTTGTCGCTCGACCTGGGCCAGCTTGGCGGCCTGTCGGCCACGTCCTCCGCATTGCACATCGGCGGAAGCGGCCCCTTGGCGCCTTTCTTCATGGCCACCGGTGGTCCGGGGCTCAACCCCATGTCGTGGTTCGATCTCGAAGGAACAACGCTCTCCGTCGACGATGGCCTGCTCACCTACGAAGGCACGGGAGCCCTCGCCGGTTTCGTACCACCCGGCACGTTCGACTTCGCTGCCGATCCGCTCAACGGCGTTTTGCCGCCCGGCTCGAGCGTCAAGGTGATCGAAGAACACATCATTCCCGGCCAAAAGGCCAACGTCACGTTGCTCATGCCTTTCTCGTTCGCCACCACCGTGCTCACCACGCCCACGGACGTCACGGTTGATATCTCCGGGTGGATTGTGGCCACCGGCATGAAGGTTGTGCCCGAACCGGCAAGCTGGCTGCTGATCGGTTTGGGCATGTGCAGCGTGATGCCGATGATCCGCCGCCGCTGGCAACGTCGACGCTCGGGCTGAACAGCCCGCGACCTGTGCTGCCAGGCAAGCAGCGGCTCTGGTCCGTTCCGCAAGAAACAGACCGAGCAAGCCATCGTGGCACGGAGGCCACCGCCAACCAAAGCGATCGACTGACAACCGTAGTTCTCACATCTTGTGTCATCCAACCGCGAACAGGCCTCTGAAAAATGTCATACGATTGGAAAAACCTTGCTCTGGTTGCCGCGCTGCTGGCCACCGCACCGCTGGCCAACGCGGCCATCATTGATAGCTTCGACAATTCGACCTATCCGGGTTCACTACTCGGCGTGCCCGGCGTCGACACGTTCGACGAAATCGGAGTCGCTGGCGTCGCCGGCGGTCATCGCCACATCAAACTAACCGCCACGGCGGCCTCGGGATTCGCCTCGAACTTCGTGGCCGCCGAAATCGCGGGCGGACTGTTCAGCTATGCTAGCGGCCCAACCGGTGACGGAGTGATTGAGCTCACGTACGACGGACCTTCGCTTGCGGCCGATCTGGTGGTGCCCCCCGAGGTGATTTCGCTCGACTTCGCCTCATTCGACGGCGCCTTCGGCAGCCCGATGAGCATCACGGTCGAGGTCTCCGACGGGGTCGACTCGGCTAGCGATACCTTGCTTCACATGGGCTCGTCGTTCGTGCCTTTCACGATCGACGTCAATCTGCTCGCCTTCCCGGGCATCGCCCTGGTCGACCTTGCGGCGCTCAGCTCGGTGGTGGTCCGCATCGATCCAGCCGCAGGCCAGGACCTCGAGCTTCAGGCCATCCGCACGTCGACCATGATTCCCGAACCCACCAGTGCAGCCATCGCGATGCTCGCCGCGGCCGGCGTCGCCGCCATCTCGGTTGTTCGCCTGCTGCGTCGCTCGGCACTCGGCTCAGCGACAGTTGGCCCCAACCACCACCGGGTCAGGCCACCATCGTAAAACACCCCCAACAACACCAAGACCGATCGTTTCGCCAACGCCATCAAAACCGCTCTCCAGCGGTGGCAAACACCTCGCCGGCCTTGCCAGCACAATGGATGATCTGAACGGTCGGCCTTCTTCCCCATCGACCGATGCTGCCTTGAATGTTGCGGGCGGCATCGGTTGTTTTTCTTGGGGGGCGGATGGCTGAATGTCGGATGTGTGCGCGAATGCGCGATCGCCGCTTTGCGGTGCTCGCCCATCGCGCCCTTGGGGGCCGCTGCCTCAACGTCCGAGCAATGCCCGCAGCGCCGCTTCGAGTCGGTCGTATCGAAACGTGTAACCGCTTTGCTCCAGCCGCGCGGGCACAACACGGGCGCTGGCCAACAGCAGCTCATCGGCCATCTCGCCCATCAGCAGCCGGACAACCGGCGCCGGCAGCGGCAACACGGCCGGCCGACGCAGCACCCTGCCCAACACGGTCGCAAATTCCCGATTCGTCACCGGCTGCGGCGCCACGATGTTAACCGGTCCGCGCACCGCATCGTGGTCCAGCACATGTTCGATCGCGCCTACGACGTCGTCGATTGCGACCCAGCTCATAAACTGCCGTCCGTTGCCGATCGGACCGCCCAAGCCGAGCCGAAACGGTGTGAGCATCTTTGGCAGCGCACCGCCCTCGGTGCTGAGCACCATGCCGAAACGAAGATGCACCAGGCGTATGCCCGCATCAGCCGCCACCTGGGCTGCCGCCTCCCATTGCTGGCAAACGCGTGCCAGAAAGGTCGTGCCCGGCTCGCTCTTTTCGCTGAGCAGCTCGTCGCCCCGATCGCCGTAGATACCGATTGCCGAGGCACACGCCAGCACGCGCGGCTTGTGGTGCAAGCCCGCCAAGGTTCGAGCCAGCAGCGAGGTCGAGCCCGTTCGGCTTTGAAGAATGCGCTCTTTGCGACGTGCCGTCCAGCGGCCGCTGGCGATGTTTTCGCCCGCCAGATGAACCACGGCGTCTGCACCTTCGAGGCGTTGTCCATCGAGCACGCCATGCTCGATATCCCAAACCACGTCTTCATCGCTCGTCGTGCGGGAGGCCGATCGCACGATCCGCTGCAACCGATCGCCCCGCTGCCGCAGCGCCTCGCTCAGCGCCGTGCCAATCAATCCGCTCGATCCCGTGACGGCGATGCGCACCGTTTCCACCTCCTCAGGAAAAATTACGATTCCTCCTCCGCTAACCGCAACCACGGGCGAAACGAAACAGCCCACGGGCGCTAGTGCTCGTTCTGGCTGTGGTTTTCGGTCGCCCGCCGGGTGGTTCTGATATCGTGCACCGTGCTGTGTTGTGCTGGTGGGCACTCGTCCGGGCCACTGCTGGCAGGGTGCACGGTTATCCGATCAGCTACCTGGTGTTATAGTGACCGGTGCGGACGCCGCCAGCCTGCTGCGTGGGCACTGCGGTTCTTTTCGGCTTCTTCTCGAGGGAGCGAGTCACCATGGCGATCGATCCAGTTTGCGGCATGCAGGTCGACGAGGCCACGGGCATCAAGGCCCAACGCGACGGCCAAACATACTACTTCTGCTGCGAACATTGCCGCACCAAGTTCCTGGCGGGCGAAAACCAAACCGCGCCGACCGAGCAATTGGTGCAGCTTGGCGCCGCGCCTTCCGCGGCCGCCGCGCAACCGGCCGCATCGGATAGTGCCCATTCGTGCTGCTCGTCCGATGGGCATCGCGCGCATGCAGCATCGTCTGCGCGCGCCGCCACGTCGGCCGCCTACATCTGCCCCATGTGCGAAGGGGTCGAACAAGACACGCCCGGCACGTGCCCTAAATGCGGCATGGCCCTCGAACCCACGGGCGTTGCACCGCCGGCCGTGAAAACCATTTACACGTGCCCCATGCATCCCGAGGTGCAACAAGACACCCCCGGCACGTGCCCCAAATGCGGTATGGCCCTCGAGCCGAAGCAAATCACCGTCGAAGAGGAAGAAGACCCCGAACTGCGCGACATGACGCGCCGCTTCTGGGTTGCCGCCGTGTTGAGCTTGCCGGTGCTCGTTTTATCGATGGGGCCCATGCTGGGGCTTCCCATCCGCACCTGGTTGGGCGCCACGCTAGCCCGCTGGCTCGAATTCATCTTCACCACGCCGGTGGTGCTCTGGGCCGGCTGGCCATTCTTTGTCCGGGGTTGGCGCAGCCTGGTAACGCGGCACTTGAATATGTTCACACTCATCGCGCTGGGCACCGGGGCCGCTTATGCATACAGCACCGCTGCCGTGCTGGCGCCCGAGTGGTTTCCCGAGTCGTTCCGCAAGGGCGGCGAGGTGGCCGTTTACTTCGAAGCCGCGGCCGTCATCACCGCTTTAGTATTGCTCGGTCAGGTGTTAGAGCTTCGCGCTCGCCGCCGAACCAGCTCGGCCATTCGCGAACTACTCTCGCTCGCCCCACCCATCGCCCACGTCATTCGCGACGGACAAGAGATCGACCTGCCGCTCGATCAGGTGCAAGTGGGCGATTTGATCCGTGTTCGCCCCGGCGAAAAGGTGCCCGTCGATGGCGAAATCGTCGAGGGACAAAGCCGCATCGACGAGAGCATGCTCAGCGGCGAACCGGTGCCCGTCGAAAAAACCGTCGGCGACGAAGTGATCGGCGGCACGGTCAATCAAACCGGCGCTTTCGTCATGCGTGCCCAACGCGTAGGACGCGACACGGTGTTGGCCCAAATCGTAAACATGGTGGCCGAAGCCCAACGGAGTCGAGCCCCCATCCAACGCGTGGCCGATACCGTGGCAGCCTATTTCGTGCCCGCCGTGGTGTTGGTGGCCGTCATCGCATTTATTTCCTGGGCCTGGCTCGGCCCCGAACCCCGCCTGGCCAACGCCCTGATCAACTCCGTCGCCGTGCTCATCATCGCCTGCCCGTGTGCGCTGGGACTGGCCACGCCTATGTCCATCATGGTGGGCGTCGGGCGCGGAGCCAAGGAAGGCATCTTGATCAAAAGCGCCGAAGTGCTCGAAGTGATGGAGAAGCTCGACATTGTGGTGGTCGACAAAACCGGCACGCTCACCGAGGGCAAACCGCGGCTCACTGAAACAATCGCCGCGCCCGGCTTTGACGACCGAAAACTGCTCGAGATCACCGCTTCGCTCGAACAATCGAGCGAGCACCCCCTTGCGCGGGCCATCGTCGACGCCGCACGCGAGCAGGGTTTCGAACCGCTCGGCGTCGAAGCGTTCGACTCGGTCAGTGGCGGCGGCGTACTGGGCCGCGTGGCGGGTCAGGCGGTCGTTGTGGGCAATCGGGCGCTGCTGGCCCGCGAAAAAATCGAACTCGATTCCGAAGTGCTTCGCAAGGCCGAACAACTCGAAACAGCCGGTCGCACGGTCGTTTTCGCCGCCATCGACGGCCGCTTTGCCGGCGCGCTGGCCGTTTCCGACCCGATCAAGCAAACCACACCCGAGGCCGTGCGATTGTTGCACCGCATGGGCCTGCGCATCCTCATGCTCACCGGCGACAATCCCGGCACCGCGCAGGCCGTGGCCACCGAATTGGGAATCGACGAATTCGAAGCTGAGGTCACGCCCGACCGGAAGCACGCCCGCGTGAAGCAACTGCGAGCCGAGGGACACGTGGTTCTCATGGCTGGCGACGGCATCAACGACGCGCCCGCTCTGGCCGAAGCCGATGTTGGCGTGGCTATGGGCACCGGCACCGACGTGGCCATCGAAAGCGCCGACGTCACACTCGTACACGGCGATCTGCGCGGCATCGTCCGGGCCATTCGCCTCAGCCGCCGCGTGATGCGCAACATCCGGCAAAACCTCTTTTTCGCCCTGGTCTACAACGCACTGGGCGTGCCCATCGCGGCCGGCATCCTTTACCCCTGGTTTGGCATTCTGCTCAGTCCCATCATCGCCGCCGCGGCCATGAGCTTCAGCTCCGTATCGGTCATTTCCAACGCCCTACGGCTGCGCTCGGTGAAGCTGTAATTCGGCCACCGCTATGGGTCGCCCTGGGCCGTGGCTTCAGGCCGCTCTCCCCCGAGGCCGACGCGCCGGCGCAAAAGACCAACGCCTCTCGTCCGCTGTTGCTGCGTCACCGCTTCTTCACCTGCGAATGCTGGCTTTGCGCGCGGTTTGCTCGAACGACATGCGCCGG
>WGDQ01000214.1 GCA_015493185.1 Planctomycetaceae bacterium | reverse complement strand
TTCGATAACTTCGCCTCGCAGCGGAACTTCGCGTTGGAACACGCACAAGGCGATTGGGTTCTTTCGATCGACGCCGATGAATTGCCGTCGGCCGGCTTGCCAGAAGCAGTATGGGGCTGCATCGAAAGCCATTCATATGCCGGGTATCGGATTCCGATTCGCAGCACCATTTTTGGCCGACCACTACGGTTTTGCGGAACACAAGACGATCGCCCCGTGCGTCTTGCCCGCCGCGATCTCGCACGATGGTGTGGCGACGTGCATGAGACGTTGCGGGTCGATGGGCGCGTGACCGCCGTGCGCGCGTGGTTGGAACACGAGACGCTCGTCGACTTTTCCGAGTTCTTATCGAAGATGAACCATTACACGGCGCTAGAGGTCCAACGTCGCCTGGCATTGGGGCAAGCGCCACGACGAGGGGAACGGTGGCTATCGCCGCTGTTGGAAACAGGGCGACGGCTGATTTGGAAGTGGGGATTGTTGGACGGCCCGGAAGGATGGGCGTTCTGCCTATTGAGTGGTGTCTCGGCCTGGGTTACTGCCGAGCGGCACCGCACCGCATGGCAGGCATACCGCGCAAGCCATCGAGAAACGCCGGCAGCTTTGCTCAAGAATCGGTCGTTCGAACCGCGGGCCGCCAAACGTCAGCCTTCTGACATCACATCTGTTGGGTACCTCGCTCACACGGCAGCGCCAGCTCGTCGCAACACCTGCTGTATCTCGCCCGCACATGGCAAACGCCCGTCAGGTTCGTTGCGCGCGGCGCACGCCGCAAATGCTGTCGCACACGAGTCTTGCAAGGTGCTGCCGGCAATTTGAATCGCGGCGTTGTTTTCATCGCTTTGGTCTGTCGTCACTTGCTGATTCTTCCGCTCTACCCGGACAACTTCCGAGGCTTGCAAACCCGTGGCCGCTGATACCGCACAGCTTTTGCCTTTTGAGTTGGCACGCGTGCCTCGAGGGCTGCGGCTTGCGCTCGCACAAGAGGGCATTCCGTTCCGAGACATGGCCGCACGGCCAGAGCCATCTGACGAGTATGGCCGATTCGTATTGTTCGATAGCCACATGGAACAGTGCCCATTGTTGCGACCAGGGCAGCAGGCTATCGACATCGGCATATTAAGGAAAGCCGCCGCGCCCGATGATGCATTCGAAGCGCTCGAAGATGAGCGGTCGGCTACTGGCACGTGGCGCATCGGACCGCTCGAACTTCGCGAAGAGATCGCGTGCCACAACAAACTGGCCGTCCGGCAAGCGGTGATGAACGGCCTACGGGCGATGATCGAGGCCGCCGGTGGCATTTGGCTGCGACTCGCGCCGTATCCATTCCCGTATCGTAGCGCGTTGTGCTTTCGGATCGATTACGACGAGTATCATCCCGGCGACTTTCGTCGTACGCTCGAAGCCATCGATGGATTTGAACATGCCACGAGCCACTATGTCAGTGGAGCCGCCTACGAAAAACATCGCGAGGCGTTGGCCTTGCTGCACGGCCTCGATGTCGGCTCGCACGGCTATTGGCACCACATTTATCGCGACGCGGACGAGAATCGCCGGAATATCTCCCGAGGAATCGACGTTCTGTGTCGCGCAGGGATTGAACCACAGGGCTTCGTATCGCCACATGGTCGTTTTCACGCCGGGTTGTTACGTGTACTCGAATCACTAGGAATCGGCCACAGCTCTGAGTTTGGGCTCGCGTACGACGAATTGCCCTTCTTTCCGCGCGAGTCGTCCGTTTTGCAGCTACCGATTCACCCCGTTTGCCTGGGGCTTTTCCTGGAAGCAGATCACGCCGCTACGCCGCACAAAGAGCAACCATCTAGTCCGCCGAACGGAAAGACGGCGATCACCGAGCGTGTAAGGATCGACCTGGCCCAAGTTCATTTTCGCCGCACAGCACGGTCTCGCTATTTGGCCGGTTTGCCGGTCTTCCTCTACGGTCATCCTACGAGGCGGATCGGTCGCTATCCGTGGCTGATACGCGGTTTGCTTCAGGAGATCGCGGATTACCCGGCTATCTGGCCTGTTACGTTTACCCAATTTGTCGAATGGTGGAAATTCCGGCAGGCCGTACGGATGAGCGTCTGGCAACGAGGCGAGGCGCTGGAGGTATGTATCCGCTCGTCCAGCAAGCGTTTTCCTTTGGCCGTGGAATATTGTCGGGGTGAGCAACATTTCGCTCTAGTGCCGATGGCCACAAACGTGTTACGTTTTTCGCCCGATGCCTTGGCATATGAACGCCGTCGACCGATTGTCGGTCAGGCGTCGTGGCGAATCGACCCGGCACAGCCGCTCAGGCAGCGGTTGCTGCGTTGGATTGATTGGGAACGCGTGACACCACTCGAAGAGATCCGCGGCCGCTCGGTTCGACAAGTGGCAAAACGGGCCCTGCGACGCCTGCGCGACGGTCGGCCGATAGCTGCAAGGGAAACGTCCAAACCGATCACGAAGCATGCCAGCACAAGCACCACCTGCTGAAAAAATGTCGTGCGACGCCACCTCAGTTGCAACGGTGCCACCGGTACGGCCCGACTGGGATGCGTTGCCCGGTGTGCGATCGAATCGTGCTCTAGCAGCCCATCGGTACAATGCGCAACGCGGTATAGTGCCCCCACTGCTCCAGCGGCTTCGCGTGAGTGTGGTTGCTCCCGATT
>WGDQ01000213.1 GCA_015493185.1 Planctomycetaceae bacterium | reverse complement strand
CGGACTTTGGAGCTGCTGCCGGTTTCTCGCCTGCCTCGGCAACGTCGGCTTTCTTGTTCTGCTGCTGTTTCTGCTGTGCGGCGGGACGGTCGCCGTTCGAACCCTGTTCGCCGCCGTCGGCTGCGGCGGAGGCGGTCTCAGGCATAGCCGCATCGGCCGCGGGCGAATCGGGAGCCTGGGCCGGCGCCTGCTCGGGCGAGGCCGTTTCCGACGACGAAGCCGTTTCGGCGTCCGACGACGATTCGGCCGGTTCCGTTGTCGCGCGTTGCGCGGCTTGTTGGCCTGCTTCGCTCGAGGGCGCATCGGCATTCTGGGTTCCGCAGCCAACCACCATGGCGCACGCCGCCAACAGCGACATCAGGCCAAACATCGAACGCTTCCACTGGAAAAACATCGGAAAAATCTCCGCTGGTCAAATCCGTTCCACGGGTGAAAAAAGGCGGGCAGCGATCCGCTCAGCCGAAACTGTCGGAGTCGGCGCAGCAGGCCGAGCGCCCGACGGCACAGGGCCTTCGATCGTTATGGCGAATCGTTGGGCGTCACACGGATGTTGTCGAGAAAGATCTCCGCATCTTTCGCGTTGCCGAACAAACCGGGGCTGCCGTGCGTGTTGGGCGAGAGGTCGATGGCCTCGACCGTCCACGCCTCGGGCTCCGGCTCGCCGCGAGGCCACACTTTGCCTCGCAGCACGGCCTTGCCGTTTTCGTTGGCCGCGCGAAATTTCATGTGATACCACACGTCGGGTTTCCACTCGAACGGCACTGTGCGCGCCATCCGCAACTGCGGGGTCCAGGTGCGTATCTGAAGCTGCTGGCTGGCGCCCATCAGGTCCAAAGTATACCGCTGGGCGATCAGGCCGATGTCTGGCATCTTGCCGTTTTGCAAGGCCCCCATCACGTCGGCCTCGATCGTATAGTCGTGAAAGTCGGAGTGGCCCATCCATCCCTGACTGCGCGTGCCCTTGGGAATCGTCGTGATTTTGACCATCACCGGGTTGCCGTCTAAATCACGAATCACATGGCGATAGCGGATGCCGATGAACGTGATCGGAATCTGACGGTCGCTGAAATCGAATTGCCACGGCAGATCGGGCACAATCCGCACCCGGGCCCGGCCGCTCAGGTCGCCCACGTGGGCCTTAACCTCGGCCGCCACGTGCCGTGCGTTGGGATCGGCCTGAAACTGCCCCTTGGCATTGATCGTGCCCCCATGATCAACGGCGAAGGTCACGTCGGCCGGCTGCTCATCGATCAGTTGTCCGCGATCGTTGAAAAGCCGCACTCGAAATGCCACCGTTTCGCCGGGTCGCATCAACACCTCAGCCGGAAGCACTTGCACATGGGCCGGCTGTTGGTTTGCATCGGCTGGCGTTTCTTTCGGCGGTTCGGGCCGCGGCTCGGCCGCAGGCTCGGCCCCCGGCTTGGCAAAGCAGTAGAGCGCCCCGGTGGTGGGCACAAACAGCCGGCCGTGCGACACGATGGGCGAACCGGGGCATTCCTCGCCGCGAGCAAATCGCCCGCGGGCCAGTTTGTCTACGCCACGATCGGTGGGCTTCAGCACATACCACCGGCCGTTGGCCGTGGTGCAATAGATTTTCCCGTCGGCATAGAGCGGGGTCGACCGCATCGCCGTGCCCAGCTTGATTTTGCGTCGGCCGATCTGCTTGCCGGTTTTGGCGTCGAAAATCCACAGCCCGGCCATATCGTCGAACACGTAAAGGCGATCGCCCACCACGATCGGCGAACTTTTGCCGGCCACCACCTCTTTCTTCTTCCAGATCGTGCCGGTTTGGGTGATGTCGCCCTGCCCGGTGCCGTCGATGGCCACCACCGTGCCCATCGTGTTGTCGTCGATGTTTTCTTCCGTATTGCCGGCATAAACCACATTGCCATGAACCAACGGCGACGAGTTCAAGCCACGGCGAGCCACCTGATATTTCCAGATCGGCTTACCCGTTCGCGGCTGAAAGGCCCACACCGCGCCGTCACCGCTGCCGAATACTAGCGCCGCCTGACCGTCGAGCACCGTGACCGTCGGGGTGCTGTAGGTCGTATCGTATGGCAGCGGCCGGGTGCCGCTGAACCAAACGACCTCGCCGGTGTGTTTGTCGAAGGCGATGAAACGATGAGCCGGCTTGGCCATTTCGCCCCAGCCAATCACGATCCCGCTGATGATCACCAGGTCTTCGAACACCACCGGCACGTTCGTGCGGCCGCCGTAGGTGTTCAGCATGCCGAACTGCTCGTTCAACGGGCGAGCCCACAACGTTTTGCCTGTTTCGCCATCGATGCACTGGAAGTAATCGCACACCCCCATGGCGTACACGTTGCCCGTTTCCGGATCGCCCACTACCGACGACCACGCCACGCGTGTATCGGGCACGTCCGACAAGAACACGTTGAACTTGTTTTCCCATAAAATCTCGCCGGTCGCGGGATCGGCGCACACCACTTTTTCACCCTCGATCGGCGTGCCCGGATCGGCCCGACACAGCATGTACAGCCGCCCGTTCATCACAATGGGCGTGCTTCGCGTGGCCAGCGCCTCGCTGCGCCACACAAGATTCTCGCCCTTGGGGTCCATGTCGTCGGGCAAATTCGTTTCGCGCGAAATGCGGTTCTGCTCGGGCCCGCGCCAATTGGGCCAATCGAGCGGATCGGCAGCCGTGGCCGCAGCGCCGGTTGCAAGCAACACACACGCAAGCGCCAGCCCCCGAACGCCCAAGGGCCTTTGCCACAAACAACGATTACCAGAGGCCGAACAGAAAGATCGCATGCCAGTCATGAGAGCCAATCTCTGCGGAGGGAAGCGACCGGAAGGCTGTGAATCGGGCCGCCAAAGGAGGGAAGCAACTCGGTTGGGATTCAACATACGCCGGTCGATCGTGTTAGGCAAGTTGGGAGGGCCAGCCGTGGCGACGGAGCGTTGCGGTGGGCCGTTGTGGCGGGCAATCGCGGCGGATCGTTGCGGTGGGCAATCGCAGTGAGCAATCGCGGCCGGCAGTCGCTCGAATCAATCGAACCATTCATCTTGGGGGTCGAACTTGGGCACCACGATGTTCAACACCGTCATTTCCCCAATCGCGCGATGACGCACGCCGGGGCGAATGGCTACGCACATGCCGGGCCGCAGAGCGAGTTGCTCGTCGTCCAGTTGCAGTTGGGCTCCCGGCTGGCAGTCGAGAATGTAGTAGATCTCGGTGAGCCGCTTGTGATAGTGCAGTCGAGCATCGGCCGAGATCGCAACGCGGTGGATCGTCAGCGGAATATCGGCTGCCTCGGCCAATCCGCGGCGACTTTCGCCACACGGACAGGCCACCGCCGCGATGCGGTCGAAATCAACAACTTCATATCCCACCCGGCCGGCTGCATCATCAGACGTCATCGGTCAAGGTTCCTCCCACATCCCACACGCGGGGCCACTTGTCCATTATCTACCGGGCAATCGTGCTTGCGTTGTTGTCGTATCAAAACGCCGTATGCGTCGTGGTTGTATGTGCGGCCGCCTGTCTACCTCTCACACGATTCTTTTCCATCATCTCGCGATGTCTCTTTTCGCACGCTTCGCATGCTTCACATGCTTCGTCATGTAGGTCTTGGCAGTTGGTCGGAAGATTGCTTTGTCGGTCAAAGGCAGGCAAACGCTTCGGCTGGCAAAGGAACCCCCGCCGCTCACCGGCATATTCACACTGGTTGGCCGCACCTTTGCTCCACCGCCCATGTAATCCCACCTAATTATTGTGGCCGGACCGCCGGCGCCGTGCCAGCACACGGCCCACGGTCGATTGCGGCGACTGCGGCCTGCCACACCGCGCAAAGAGGCCACCTCGCTGGGCGAGAACCATTGTCGGGAGAAAAGCCGAGAACCAGTCGCCCTCGTTCTGCTGGAGCAAGGGCTGCGGGCCCGGTCGCGCACGACGCGGGGGGGCTCGGTGGGGCCGATCCATCGGTTGATTCACCGGCGGCTGCAATCGCCCTTGGGTTGGCCCCCGTGCACCATACGGGCATTGTGCGAATCCGGTGTCCCGGGCGGCGAAGCATCCGACCGCGAAAACCGACCGCATGGCCATGTTAATGCGTAGCGATTAGCTGGTCGGTCGGGCCTGTTGGCGCGCGGATTGGCCGCTCAAGAGCCGGACGAATCGTTAAGGTTTGGCCACCTTGTGGGGCCGTTAATGTTTGCGCAACAAGAGCGTTAAACCATTTGCTGAAAAATACTTCCGGATGTTCAAGGGGTATTCCCGGGGTAGCCGATACCGGTAGTGTCCTCTGAGCAAGGCGCGACGGGCATCGAGCCTGCACGCCCCAACCCGACGGGAGACCGTGCTGGTATTTGCGAGCCGACGGAACGGCTCGGCGGCCCTGTCGAAAGACATGGTTTGAACTGCGGGTTTCAACAAACCACCTTCCCCACCTGCGACCGCCCAATACGAACCACGTCGGTCGGCTCTCGTCGTTGTGCGAGAGTCTCACCCATGGACGGGATCCTTCGAAGCGCACGCTGTGCGTTGGCGGGTTCCTATGACATTGACACGCATCGGATGGGGATGCGCGCTACCCCAGTTCTAGTAAAGGAGACGTTGCTCGATGAAATGGAAACTGTTTGCTGGAGCGCTGATCATCAGCGCGGGATTCTGTACCCAAGGTTACAGCTACGGACTGCTGGACCGGATGTTGGGCGGTTGCGGTGGCTGCGATTCGTGCTGCGAACCGGCCTGCTGCGAGCCCGCTTGCTGCGAACCGGCCGTGGCTTGCTGCGACCAAGAGCCGAGCTGCTGCGAACCGGCTGCTGCTTGCTGTGATCCTTGCAACGATTGCTGCGATCCTTGCGATAGCTGCTGCAAGAAGAAGCGTTGCGGTCTGTTCGGCCGCCTGCGTGGCCTGTTCGATTGCTGCAAGTCGAGCTGCGATTCGTGCTGCGAGTCGGCCTGCGAGCCCGCTTGCTGCGAACCGGCCGTGGCTTGCTGCGATCATGAGCCGAGCTGCTGCGAACCGGCTGCTTGCGATAGCTGCGATTCCTGCGATAGCTGCTGCAAGAAGAAGCGTCGCACGCTGCTCGACATCCTCGGCTGCCGTCGTCGTTGCCGGAAGTCCTGCTGCCACACCTCATGCGGTGGTTGCAGCTCGTGCGGTGGCGGTGCTGCTGACAGTGGCGATGCCAGCGACGATTCGGCTCCCGTGCCGCCGGCCCCGATGGCTGATCCCTCGGCCTCGATCCAGACCGGCAAAGGCCGCATTGTCAAGGCCAAGGCCACGCGCAGCGTTGTGCGTCGCTAAAGCGGCTGTGGCTTAACCTGTTTGTCGCGTACGACCCCCACTCAGAGCGGCCCGTCCGGACCTTAGTAGTTCGGGCGGGCCGTTTTTTTGCGCCAACACCCCCGCAACCACCGTCCCGTTCTTTTTCGGGCACGCGTCTTTTTCGAGCCGGACAGCGCTCTCTCCAACGCGAATAGCGATTTCCGTGCGATCTTGCTGGCTAGCACCCGGACAGCGCCCAGTCCAGCAGCGCCCACAACCGACAGCGGCGCACAACTAGCACGACAACACAAACCAAAACGAAGAAAGCAAGCATGCGCTGGTGAGGAACCGGTCGCCCCCCGCTGTGTGCGACCTGGGCCTGCGGGCGTCGCTCTTCGCGCGCAACTCGCCACCGAGCACGCGTCCGCGAGGCCCTTACGGTCTCCCATCGCGCCGGGCGCCGTATCGACTCGCATGGGCGCATTGTTCCGGCCGAGGCGCGAGGGGGGCTACGGCTCGTCCGAAGCGCCGCGCTGCTGTTGGATCAGCGCGGCCGCGAAGCCCAGAAGATCGTCGCGCTGCCGGCAGGCTTCGAGCATGGGCGCGAACTGACCGCTTCGACTTGCCAGCCACAAGAGCGAGGGCACGTGCCGTCCGGCCCCGCGACGGCCGCGAACGTCGAAGCGGATGGCCGCATCGAGCGCCTCTTGATAGCGTCCCAACCGGCTAAGCAAGCTCACGTACACCTCGGCAGCCACCGGACCATGTTCGGCGGGCGCGAATTGCTTCGCCTTGTCGGCGAAATAACCGATGGCCTGGTCGACCGACTCGCCTAACAGCGCGCGAAAAAACAATTCGTAGGCTGTGTACGTGTCGGCAAACGGCTCTTCGCCCGCGTAGTGATACAACGAATCGAGTCGCCGGCCGTAGCTGCACAGGTCGGCTGCCCGAGCCAGTGCCGTGCGGTCTTCGATCACCTCGGCCATCCGCACCACCGAGGCCAGATGCGATACATCCACATGGTAGTTGCGATCGGCCAGCAGCTCAGGGTGCGATTCGACGATCCGCCGCAAATCGGAACCGGGTTCTGCCTCGCCCCGCTGCCGCAGATCGGCCTGCACGTTTTCAAGCAGTTCGCCGTGCAGGTGCTCCACCAACCGCTCGGCCACACGGGCCTGATCTTCCGTCGACCACGCGTGCATGGTCGACTGGCAAATCGTGATGGCGTTGCAAATGCCGTAGTGCTCGAGCACCAGATCAATACCCAAACGCGGAGCGGCGCCGCCGTAAAGGGCCACTTCGATCAGCGAATCCAGGTGCTCCTCGTCGGGGTCGATTCGCGCCAGTCGTTCGGCCACGGCCGCGCGATCGCCCACCGGCTGCATATAGGTCCAGCCGCGCCGCACGTCGCCCGCTTCGAGCCACGCCAGCCCCACTTTGCGGCAGGCCTCGAGATACACGTCTTCCATGTCGCTCCGCTCGGGTTCGGGCAAATCATCGAGCGCTGTGGTTTCGTCCAGCGGCAAGCCCAACCGTATGCGGGCCTGCATCAAGCGGGCTTCGAACCACTCGTCCAACCGCTTTTCATGCCACAAGTGCGCGAGCAACTGCTCAATCGCGTCGGCCACGTCGCCGGTCGCAATGCGCTGCTGAAGCTGCTCGTAGATAGACGGATTGGCGGTCATCGAATCGCGGACTCTGGCTCTCTGGGCGATCAATTGCCGCAAAGAGTATTTGCAAGGGAGCAAGGCAAAGGAAAAAGACAAACAGTGAACACTTAAAACGCTGCAAACCACTCGCGGGCCGTCAAGCCTGTACCGCCGCATGCAGTTTCGAAGCCGAGGTCTGCCTTGCGGCGGCACGCTACCCGGCCAATCGTAGCAGCCGCCGGGTCGGCTGGCCACGCGCCACGTGTGGCGAGCCTCTTTTGCCGTTTTCCTGGCTCGGTTAGCATGAACCGCGGCCTGCCGGCCGGCCGCTTGTT
>WGDQ01000212.1 GCA_015493185.1 Planctomycetaceae bacterium | reverse complement strand
TTTCGCGCTCGGGCTGCGTCGGCGGTGTGAAGCGTATCTGTGCTAACGTGCCTGTGCTGCTGACCGCAACGCGATCGCCTTTTCCGGCCAGTGCCGCTTGAGTGGTTTGCCAGGTTACCCGAACTTCGCAGAAACCGCCTGGAGGTCCTCAGAGCCAGCGGCTTGGGCTGTAGCGTCCTGAAAAAGTGGGCAAGGGGGCGGCTGTGCCCCGAAGCGGGGAGGATCTGCCCTGGAAAAGGATTCAGAATGGTGGGCCTTTGCGAAAGCTCCTCGCATTTTTGCGTTTGCAACCGCCGTCGAACTGCCGCCTTGCCCGGCCTGTCTGGGGCAAAGAGGCAGCGGGGCAACAACCGCCAACGGCAAGGTTTGGGTAAAATGCCGCATTGCCAGCACCCGGGGGTTTGGAATAGCATGGCACCGGAATGGCAACTTACGCTGATGTCGTGAAAACGGTTCCACCGGATTACGAGGGCCGGTGTTCACGGCCGACGTATGCCCCAGCAGCCGACCCCGCGGATTGCGCGAAACCAGTGGCATGAAAAAAATCGACACACCTATCGGATTCATTGGGGCTGGCCGTATGGCCACGGCCCTGGCGCGGGGGCTGATTGATAGCGGTCTCGCCGCGGCACGGCAGATTGTTGCCAGCGACCCCTCGGCACAATCACGCGAGCGTTTCGCCACAGCTACAGGTGCCGAAACCACGGAGAGCAATCGCGACGTAGCCGAGAAAACGCGTGTGTTGTTTTTGGCCGTGAAGCCGCAGCACATGGATACGGCGCTGGCCAGTATTCGAGGGCGCGTGGGCAAGGAACATTTGGTGGTATCGATCGCCGCAGGGGTTTGGCTTTCGACGCTGCGTCAGGAATTGGGTGAAGGACCACGCCTAGTGCGCGTGATGCCCAATGCTCCGGCGCTTGTCGGGCAAGGCGCGGCAGGCTACTGCTTGGGGCCAGGGGCCACTGAGGAAGATGCCGCGCTGGTAGAACAGATGCTTGGCTCGGTGGGCATGAGCTTTCGTGTCGACGAGCGGTTGCTCGACGCCGTGACGGGATTGTCAGGGTCTGGCCCAGCGTTTGTTTACGTGGTGATCGAAGCGATGAGCGATGCGGGCGTGCGCATGGGATTGCCACGCGACGTGGCGACTGCGCTGGCCACACAAACGGTGCGAGGTGCCGCGGAAACAGTGCAAGCGAGCGGCGAGCATCCAGCCGCACTGAAAGATCAAGTGGCCAGCCCGGGAGGAACAACCATTGCGGGTTTAGAAGCCTTGGAAGCTGGCGGCGTGCGTGCCGGGGTGATGGCCGCCGTTGTCGCCGCGACACGGCGTTCCATCGAGCTGGGACGCGAGACGTAACTCGGCTCGGGGGCGGTCAAACTGCTGATTGGTAGCGTAGGGTCGAGCGTTGTTGTGGGGTGGCCAACCCCGTGGGATGAATGAAAAAAAGCATACGTGGCAAGCCCTCTTACGAGTTGCCTGAGAATCCGTCGCCGAAGTGGCACAAATGTTTGCTAAACACAAAGGTCTCAAGAACACTCCTCAACGAGGTACGCCGAGGAGGTGGATTGAACGATGTCGATTCTTTGCATAGTTGATGACAAGCACGTTCCTTTGTACCGCATCATGTGGGTTTCGGCATTGCCGCACTACTGCGGATCGCCCGAGTGTCAGCACGAAGGCGATTACGAAGTGCGGCTCGAACAGGGAGAAGTGGTGTGGGCGACTCAGCAAGAGCGGGATCGTGTGATCGAAGCCCTCGAAGCATGGCAAGGTGGCCTGGGCAGCCCGGAAGACGAAGATCCATGGTGAATGGTGGGCCTGTTGCTGCGTTCGTTTTCGACAAGTGGTTTGCCGCCACGTGTCGCCAGCCTCGCCCGGGCAGTAGCGCAACGCACTGGTCTCCTGATAACGGAGTGGAAGGGAGTCGAGCATGTCGACATTCGAACGCGGCAACTATCGCTGGCGCGAAACCTACTTCGTGCTGTTCGAGCAAAGCCGTCGCCCGTCGCTCGATACCGTTCAACAGACATTGCAACGGTTGAGCGACCGTTTTCTGTTATCCAATGCCGAAGCGGACGAGGCCGGCAAATTCGAATCGTTGACGCTGCTCGCGCCGGAAGACTGCGCGGCCCTGGACATCGCCTATCTCGAGGGGCCCGAAGTGGCCGAGCAGGTGGAGCAACTCGTCGAGGAGTTGAGGCACGCGGTCGAGTCGCCCGATGACGAGAAAAAGCTGGCTCGCCTGCCGCAGTGCACCGCCCGTTTCGACGTGATGCACTTTCAAGACGTTGAGGCTGCCGCCGACGAAGATGAGATCGACGAGATGTTCGACCCCAGTGCTCTGATCGTTGTTTTAGAAGCTCTGTGCAATTTGACCGGCGGCATTGGCGTGGATCCACAGGCAGGCTCGCTACTGTAAATCGAGCATTCGCAGTTGCTCTCAAAGGTTCGTAGCATCGCCGTGTGTGCCTGGGACACGCAGGT
>WGDQ01000211.1 GCA_015493185.1 Planctomycetaceae bacterium | reverse complement strand
GGAACAGGGCGATTACCGCATTCTGGTGTCGCCCGATCATCCCACGCCACTCAGAACGAAAACCCACAGCCATGGTTGGGTGCCGGCGGCCATGTGCGGCACCGGAATCGCTGCCGATAAGTCCGCGGCCTATCATGAAACGGCAGCGGATGTCTCGGACCTGGCTTTCGACGAAGGCTGGCGCTTGATGTCGTTTTTTCTCGGCGAAACCGATGGTTGAGTACCAGGTGGGTGGGCCGTGAGGCCGCATAAGGCAAGCATCCCGGGGCATGGGCTGTTCTGGCGGCGCGTTTCCGTCTTTTGGTCGGGCCATCTCAAGCTGGGAGCGAAACGCGCCCAGTTCGTGCCGTCCCTTGCGGTTATGTCGGACGTGTGAAAGCCGAGGGGGCTTGAGAATCGAAACCATTGTCTTGTCTGCAACGCGAGATTTAGCATGTCGTTGATCGTTCAAAAATTCGGTGGTACGAGCGTCGCCGATGCGGAAAAGATCCTGGCCGCGGCGCGCAAAGCGATCCGCGCTCAGCGCGAGGGCCATCAGGTTGTAATGGTTGTCAGCGCGATGGGAAAAAATACCGACGCGCTCGTGGAACTGGCCGGACAAATCAGCGATTCACCACCTCATCGTGAAATGGATATGCTCCTTTCCACCGGCGAGCAGGTGAGCGTGGCACTGATGGCTATGGCGGTCGACCGGCTCGGGCATAAGGCGGTAAGTCTCACGGGCGCACAGGTCGGCATTCGCACCGACAGCACGCATACGCAAGCCCGCATTCGGTCGATCTCGACCGAACGGCTGCGGCGAGCATTGGACGATAGCAAAATCGTGATCGTGGCCGGCTTTCAAGGAATTGATGAAGACTTCAATATCACCACCCTCGGACGGGGCGGCAGCGACACGACCGCCGTGGCCCTGGCGGCCGTATTGCAGGCCGACACCTGCGAAATTTATACCGACGTCGACGGCGTTTATACGACCGATCCGCGTCTTGTGCCCGAGGCACGAATGCTCAAGCAGGTGAGCTACGACGAGATGCTTGAGCTGGCCAGTCTGGGGGCCGGCGTCATGCACAATCGGGCCGTCGAGTTCGCCAAGAAATTCAGCGTGCCGATCCACGTACGAAGCAGTTTTTCCGACGTGCCCGGCACTATGATCGTGGCTGATTCCGAAACCGCCAATCGGCCCGTCAGCGGTTGCGCCCTCATCAAGAACGAGTCGCTGGTCACCGTGACCGGCTTGCCGGATCGCCCCGGGACAAGTTGGAAGTTGTTCTCGAGAATTGCCGAGCGGAACGCCACGGTCGATATGATCGTTCAGAATGTCGGTGAACAGGGAAAGGCCGACATCTCGTTTACCGTGATGAGTAAAGATTTGCCGGCAACGCTCGAGGCGGTTGAAGAAGTAGCCCGCGAGTTGGGAGCAAGCGGTTTTTACCACGAAGACACCGTTGCCAAGGTTTCGGTTGTGGGGCTTGGCATGGCGCAGCAGTCGGGCGTGGCCGCCAAAATGTTTCGAGAGCTCGCCAATGCCGGCATCAATATCCTGATGATCACGACAAGCGAGATCAAAATCTCGGCCCTCGTCTCGCGCGAGTTGGGCGAAGAAGCATTGCGCGTCGTGCATCGCGCCTTCGAGCTCGACCGGCCGGTCGAGCCGTCGGTTGAAGAAGCCGCCAACAAAGGTGAAGGGCTCGCCGCGTCGGCAGGCCGTTCCGATCGGGCCGTGCGGATTGTCGAACGATTGCAGGCCATGGAAGCCCTGGCCGTCGATGATGTTTCGCTGGACGACTCGCAAGCCCGCGTCACGTTGGGCGGCGTGCCCGATCATCCGGGCGTGGCCGCGTCGCTGTTCGAGCAGGTGGCTGCTAAGGGCATTTTCGTCGACATGATTGTGCAAAGTTATGCTCGCGGGGGTCGGGCGACAATCAGCTTCACCGTGCCGCGCGACACACTCACCGAGAGCGTCGCGCTGGTCGAGCAGTTGAGCCATTCACTCGGCTGCGGTCCCGTGTCGCACTCGCCCCACGCGGGCAAGCTTTCGGTAACGGGCATCGGCATGCGCAGCCACGCGGAAGTGGCGATCCGAATGTTTCGCGCACTTTCAGAACAACAAATCAACATTGGCATGGTGAGCACCAGCGAAGTGCGCGTGAACGTGGTGGTTGATGGCGAACATGGCCCACGGGGCATGAAAGCGCTTCAGCAGGCCTTCGCTGATGCGCTTGCCTGAGCCATACAGACGGGTGCCACCGCTTCGTGAACATCGCACACGCCGCCATGGCACTGTCCGAGGTGATAACGCAACGCGAACTCGGAACGCATCGCTCACCATCGTCGCGCAGCGCCCAACTCGCGGGGCGCAGCGCAAGCGGCCACGCATCGATCGATCGCTGGACGACCGCCGCGGGCAAACGGGCGCCAGGGTTGGCTGGTGGGGCGTATAAAGTACGCGTCGCACCGTTTCAGCCGCCGTGGGCCTCTTCTTGCTGCCGTAAGAGCCGCCGTTTGATTTTTCCGCTTTGGGTCTTTGGCAGTTCGCGCACGAACTCGATTTTGCGCGGATACTTGTAGGGCGCGAGGCGCTGTTTGACCCACTGTTGCAGCGTTTCAGCCAATTGGTCGTTTGGCTCGAAGCCATCTCGCAACACAACAAAGGCCTTGACCACATGGCCGCGCACGGTGTCGGGGCTGGCGACGGCTGCCGCTTCCAGCACTGCGGCGTGGTCGCACAACGTGCTTTCGATCTCGAACGGCGAAATGCGATACCCGCTCGCTTTGATCACGTCGTCTCCGCGCCCCTTGAACCAGAAATAGCCATCGGCGTCTTTCACCAACACGTCGCCCGAGTAGTACCATTCTCCGCGCAACACTTCGGCCGTTTGTTCCGGCTTGTTCCAGTATTCTTTCATGATTCCCGGGTGCGTGTCGCGCCGGACACAAAGAATACCCTCTTCACCCTGCGGCACCTCGCGCAGCGATTCGTCGAGCAAACGGATGTCGGCACCCGGCGCCGGCCGCCCACAGCTACCGGGCCTGACGGGCATGCCCACCATATTGAAGCAGTAAACCATCGATTCGCTCATGCCGATACCATCGAGCGGCGTGAAGCCGAAACATCGCTCTACGGCCCGCAGCGTGTCGGGCGGCAACGCTTCGCCGGCGCTGGTGCCGTGGCGAAGACTAGACAAATCGGCGTGCGGTCCGTCGGCGGCGGCTGTGAGCATGCGATAAATGGTCGGCGTGGCCACGAGGTTCGATATCTTGTATTTCTCGATCAGTCGAAACCACGCCAGCGGATCGAATCGACCATCGACCGGGTGATACAGCACGATCGAAATGCCTTGCCGCATTGCGTAAAGGAACGTCGAGGCAACGGGCAACAGCCACCCTACTTCCGCCGGGCAGGCGCAAATGTCGTCGTCCCGATAGTCGTGCCAGTAGCGAATGAGCGACTCGAAGGCCAAGGGATAGCGATGCAAATGGACCACGCCTTTCGGGTCGCCCGTGGTGCCCGACGTGTAGACGATAAACGCCGTTTCGTCGCTTGCCGTGTCGACGGGCGTAAAGCCTTCGTCAGCCTCATCGACGAGTTTCCAGAAATCGAGCTGCTCGCCACGCGCCGATTCCCCAAGATAAGGCACTGCAATCACGTGCCGAAGGGCCGGCGCGCCTCGGGCAGCAACTTCGACCGCCTCGCTCAGCGGCGCGGCAACCACTACCGCCACGGCGCCCGAATCGCGCACGCGATACTCGATCTCTGGCGCACGGAATTGCGTGCTCGACGGAATGAACACAGCACCGAGCTTCGCGATACCCAGTGCCGCAATGTAGAACTCCGGCAAATTGGGCATTCGCAACAGCACACGATCGCCTCGCCCTACGCCCAAACGACTGAGCGCGTCGGCAAAGCGGTTGCTCAACGCGTCCATTTCGCGGTACGTGAATGTGTGTGATGCGCCTGCCGAATTTTCCCAATAAAGGCAAACCCGATCGGCCCGACCGGCCACAACATTTCCGTGCGTGAGCGCCACGCCCAAGTTGTAACGCGAAGGAATCGCCGCCCAGGGGTCGGTTTGGCGGCACAACCGGTCGTAATCAAACTGCTCGCCACCGCTTGTCATGCTGGGCAATCCTTTCTAGCGATTCATCTAAAGCCGCTTTCGAACCATCGCCGCTGAAAGCCCTACGTCGCTCCCCACCAACACTCAAGCACGGCCTTTCAAGAACCAATCGAAGGAAGGTTTTCCACGCTGATTCTGCATGTCTTCACGTCGCATCCGGAAAAGCGAAAAAGGCGATCGGCACCTGGATCGACAAATTGTCAGCACGGGGTTCCGCGGATGCGGAAAGGCCAATCGTCCGTACGCCGCCAACGATATCCAATGCCGTGTGCCCGAAAACGCTCGCTGAGCAAACCACGACTCGACAACGAACACAGCGAACGCAACGAGCACGTTGCAGCGCAGACGATCGAAGCAGTGTCGTGCCCCAAGGTCTCGCTGTTCTCTTGTCATTCTATCCGGTAGACGCGGTACGACCTATTCTCGTACAACACCGGAAAATCGAGCGGCGGCGTCCGGCTTGTAATGCAGTGTGTTGCGCCATAACGGCTGGCGAGCTGCTTGATTCGCTCGCTCGGTTGCGAGGCCAGCGACTCGTAATAGCGAACCGACGAGCTTTCATCAGCCTGGTGCACGTCGCGAATACGTTGCCACCACTCGACAATGGCCGAAGCATCTTGCGGGATATCTTTCCAATTCACGACTTCGGCCCGAGATGCCCACCATTTGAACGTATGGGCCAGCCTGGGCGTAAGAAACAGCGCCTCGTGCGGCGTATGCTCACGGACCCAACAGCAGGCGTCGCGCCACGCCCGCGGATCGGACACTTTGTCGGGTGCGTCGGCCGGCGGCCACGGCGTGGCAAACGATGCCGTGGCTCGCTCGCCAATGTGCCAAAAGCTGAGTGCCCCGAGCAGAATCATCAACCCGATTCCCCAGCCAGGTCGTACAGCGCGAAGATGCTGCGCTGCCGATATGCCCGCAAACGCAGCCCCCAGCGGCAGCAAGGCATCTGCCATGCGGAACCAATAAAACCGCAACCATGAAGCGGCCCAATCGGGGGCAACGGGGGCAACGGACGCAATACCCGTGCCCACCAGCGCAATGAGCAGCGAGCCTACGACAACCTCGCCAGTGCGGCGCACCATGGCAACATGCCGAAGTCGCCACGCGACAAACGCCCACACCGAAGCCAGAAGCAAGAATCTGGCGACCAACACGGGCGGAAATGCCTGAGGCACCAGGTGATGCCGCAGGCGATAGTAAACGTAGATCGTGTTGGCTTGCCGCACGACATCGCTCGGGCTCTGCCACGTTAGCCGCAAAGCGGGCAATAAACCGATCGCACCGATCGCGACGCCGGCAACGATGTACGGCAACATCGACCATGCGCGACGTGGCGCGGACGGAGTTCGTATAGAGATGAACCATACGCCGGCCGTGATGGCGAACATCCATCCGCCCACCAAAACATGAAACGCCGTGGCGGTTCCGAGCAGCGGCCACACACGTTGCCAGCGCCGGCGCAGAACACACTCTAGAGCAAAAAACACGAACGCGTACGCAATTCCCTTGGCTTCAAGGCCGCCAATGACCCATTCGCCTGCCATTTGGCAATGCTGGCACGCCATGGTGAACAATGCGGCCGTCCACGGAGCCCAACCGGGGCGTTCAATCGCCGCACGGCTCAGTCGTGTCCAGCCCCAAGCCTGAAGCGTCCACATGATGAGCCGTCCGACGTGGGCCATGCCTTGCATACCAAAAGCAAGCGAGAGCCACCCGAACGTGAAATAAAACGTTTGATGGGCATCTGCCGAGTTGAGAAAAAAATCGCCCTCGATCCAACCGGGATTCCAAAAGTGCCGTGCCTTGCCCAAATAGTGTGGCTCATTCACGCCGGGCACACGCCAGCCGGCGTGCAAGGCCAGTACGACGACAACCGCGAGAATCTCTGCGATCTCCAACACCGCTTTCCGCTGACCTGGGCCGCGTGGCGGCGTGTGGAACAAGGCATCGCTGTGCATGGAACTTGGCAATCATTCCATCACCCGCGATCTACGGGCGAAGTCGTCGCAAAATAAAGAAACGAAGAGAGGCCCAGCCTGCTGTTCTTTCACGCCGGGCCGGCAAAACCACCTGGAACGTTGCAGCGGTTCGCTCCGGAAGTGGAGGTTATTTCTTCCCGCGCTGCGTCTTGCTGTTTTTCCTGGCAGTCTTTTAATCCCCACCGCGTCCACCGCCACTCAAGAAAACGCGGACCATATGCTCAGAATAACGTCCTTACGTGGTTCGAAAAGCGGTTCGGCCCAGTGAGCCGGGCAGCGCCCGACCGTGGCGCGACTTGCACGACCCCGGCAATGCCCCCTATATTCTTGCCAACCATGAACCGTATCGGCTGCGCGTCCTGTTC
>WGDQ01000210.1 GCA_015493185.1 Planctomycetaceae bacterium | reverse complement strand
TCAGCAATACAAGGCAACTCAGGCAGAATTCCATCACGATAGCCGGCTGATGTACGTGCGTTGTCTGGTGCGGGCTGGCTATAGTGTGTGCGGATCGACTAATTCGCCTGTGCGGAGATCGACGGCTTTCCACTTTTTGGCGCGGGCCCCAAATACATAGAGCGTTTGCCTGTCAAACATCTGAATTATCTTGCCGTCGTTGAGCGGTACCGCTTTGCTATCGGCGGGCAAAACGATACTGTCCCACACACCGCATGTCGCGCTGAAAGCGTACACTCTGCGTTCGAACCGCGCCGCCACCAGCCTGCCGGCGACGGAAACCTGGACTTCTTCACCAGCGGGAGCATCGATCTCCACGGTGCTCCAAGTGTCTAGCTCGTGGCTATAAGCCAACACCCTTTTCGTCTTTTTTCCGGGGGCCGTCGCGATCACTACCAAAACATCCTCGCCGTCGATTACCTTGGCCGCTTTGGTTTGGTCGCCACCAATCGCCGCCAACGCAGTCGGGGCGAAAGGCACGCGTTGAGCTTTTTTGGCAGCCTCATCCGCCGGTGCCCGCAGGTCGCTAGAAATCAGAGCAGCGACGACCAGCAGTAAACCAACTGTCATTGCCCGCTTCATTTCTTCAATCCTCCAATAGCTCGGAAACTTGATCGCCGTTGCTCTCCGGACACGCCACCATCCGCCAAGGCGGTTGAACGCGACAACATTCGCGCGGAAGACATCTAGGCGCCCGCAGGTCGTTCATACGACAAGCCCGCTAAACCAACATTGCGCAGCCTACGAAACGGCCCCTTCACACGTCAACAAAAAAGTGGTGCCTGGCCAGATCTGAGAATGCTGTCTTCAAGATTAGAGCGAACGGGCAGAAGCTCTAATTCTTGCGGAAAAACCACTGGTCTCGGCGGTTCAGGCGTGCTTTGTCCGCTGGGTTTCAACAGGCAACTTGGAACCGGGCACGAAGATGCCAAGGTCACCGCATTCGGAAAGGTCTTGTTTTCTCAATTCACGAGGGCAGTAGCGCAACGCAAAGGCGGCAATCGAACGGGGCGCGGCGTTTACGGCCAAGACTTCCTGAACTCGCCAAACGCCCATTCCCGCCCCCACATCTCTGAAATCTCAGCATCGTTGCAAATTGCGGAATGCAGCCCTGAGGGTGCTGCGACTTGTGCATCGCTCGAAACGGCCTTGATTTTCGTGAGAATTGCTTCCATGATGCCGGGTGACGACTGGGAACATTCTGCGCTTTATCGTCCGCTTTCAAAACAGCGTGCTATGGTGTTTCGGGCAACCGGCCCTCAAAGGCAAGCCGCTGCCGAAATCGACCTGACGAACAGCGACTCGATCGTACGACTTCAGGTGTTTTATCAACGCGAGTTCGTCGCCAACCACAATTCAAATCATATCGTTGCCCCAACAGCGCGCTCCTGAATGATCGCCGCACCGGCTCGCATTAGGGTGATCTGCGCACAGAGTACGGAATGCCCTCTCGATACCGCACTCGGGGCAGCGATGACGCCAGACACAAAGCATTTCGAACCAAATCTTTATACACCCACTGATGCATTACAGTTTGACTTCCGGAAACTACCTAGCCTACGGCCAAAACGTCGATTTATTGGAGCAGTCGATAGCAGATCATCGATGCGGCAAGGGTGGCGAAGGCTTGATGGAAGTCTGCGCGGCGGTCCCGGCGGCGGCAAGCAAGGGGCGCTTTTCAAAGACCAACTACACAGATTGCGTCGGTTCCTGACTTTCGTCTAAAAAAGGTGCTCCTCAATGGGCAATGTTCTGGGCGATCAAGGAGGTCGAAACTGGTGGAGGTGATGGCTCGATTTGCGACGGAATCGTCCGACAGACGTTCAAAAATAATCTGAAGCTGTGACTAAAAAGGAAGAATGTACGCACTCCACCCAAACAGCCAGTTCGTCGGCCGGCTAGACAGCGGATTCTGGTGTTTATCGGTGGTCGTACGATCCAAGCCACGCAATATTCGGCACAGACGAGCAGCCGGTGCCGTTGATTTCCAAATCACGAACTTCGCTTCCTCTAGTGTCAGAGAGACCGCAGCGCATCGACTATGAATATGTCTGCCAAGGGACACGTACGGTGTGGATGTCCGCCAAGCCGTTGGGAGGCCGCTGCGACATCCGCGCCACGAATCGCAAGACTGCCGTAGCCCAGGTCTACCAGTGTCGTCCAGCCGCGTTACGTGGAGCACGAACGAATCACGCTGGTCTGCGACAACTTGAACACGTATGAGATTCTCTGTATGGGGCGTTTGCTTCGCAGGAAGCTGCGCAACTGGCTGGCCAGCTAGCAGCCGCAAATTACTCCCCCCACCTCCAAACACGCAGTTGGCTGAACATGACCGAAGCAGAGCCGAGCGTTCTGACTCGGCAGCATCTGGGCGAGTGGATCGAATTCATCGACGCAGTGCATCCCCAAAAAAACGACCACGATGCGTGAGTGAAAAAAAGCAAGCCGGCATCGATCAGCAATTCACCACCGAAAGGGCCCGCTTTACACACAAACACCTCTACCCGAAAATCGAGACTCGAGAGAATAAAGCAAAATACGTATGTAGAGCCGAGCTAACCCCCGTGCAAACAGGGGACTGCAAGGGCCGTATGGAGAAGGGGTGGGTTGGCGCGAGGGCGGAAGAATCTCGCGGAAGCGACTCGCCGAAAACGGAGAGCCGATTTTGCGAACGAGGCGCCCATGACGTCTGATGAACGACGGAACATCAAGGGACATGCGGACGAAGCATTCGGGGACGTGGCTGGGGCAGAAACCGGCAACGAGTCACTGAAAGCATTCGAACGCATTCTTATTCACTGCATACAAATACACGGCTTGCCGTTTGAGCGGGCTAGTGTGCGTCGTGCGCTGCGCGAAGCGGTTCGGCTGTGGCCGGGCGAGCCGTCGGATCGCTGGTGGAAGTGGTTGAACGAGGCGGGGGCAAGTCTCGACCTGCGAGCCTCGATGATTGAGAGCCCCTGGGCCAACGTCTTGCAGTGGGCGGACGAGGGTGTCGAGGTAGCTGTGGCGATTCATCGGGCGGGCCAGGATGAATGGATCTTGGTATCGAGGACGTCACAACGCGGCAAGTATGCCGTTTACGGGCTGGATGGTACCGACGGGCCCGTGAAGATGTCTCGCTCGAAATTGCAGCGTCTGCTAAGCAGTGACGGAGCTGACGGCATGGTCCGTGCTGTGGTGTTGGAGCCGGCGCTGACGTGTGCGCCGGCGCACCACGAGCAGGAATTGTTCGGGGAGAAACAGCCGTCGCCTCTGGCGCGCATGCTGTTGATCGCTCGGTCCGAGTGGTCTGACATCTGGGTTCTACTCGTCTTTGCGCTCCTCTCGGGCATTCTGGCATTGGCCACGCCAATGGCAGTGCAGGTGATGGTTTCCCTGGTGGCTTTTGGCCAGTTCTTGCAGCCGGTGATCGTGCTTTCGTTGATGTTGTTGGGGCTCACGACCTTTTGGGCCATGCTCCGACTTTGGGAGACATATGTTGCCGAGGTCTTGCAGCGCCGCTTGTTCGCTCGAGTCGTACACGACTTGAGTTATCGGTTGCCTCGTGTACGGCAGGATGCGTTGGATGGCCGCTACGGACCGGAGCTCACCAATCGCTTTTTCGATGTCGTGACGCTGCAAAAGGTTACCACCCAACTACTGCTCGACGCAGTCGATCTGGTCATGGTTGGCGTGATCGGGATGGTGGTGCTGGCGGTTTATCATCCGTTCTTGCTAGGGTTCGACTTGTTACTGTTGAGTGCTATTGCGTTCGTCATCTTCGTGCTGGGGCGAGGCGGAACGCGAACAAGTATTCAGGAATCGAAATACAAGTACTCGACGGCGGCGTGGTTGGAGGAAGTCGCCCGTTGTCCACTCACGTTCAAATTGGACGACGCGGCAGAGTTTGCGGCAGACCGTGCCGAACACATCGTTTCGGGATATCTCGAACACCGCCGTCTTCACTTTCGTATATTGTTTCGGCAGATTGCATTCGCTCTGCTGCTTTACGCATTGGCCGGATCGGTTCTGCTGGGGGTCGGTGGATGGCTAGTCATCCAGGGTCAGTTAACGCTGGGGCAATTGGTAGCGGCCGAAATGATCGTGGCGATCATCGTGGGGGCATTTACCAAAATCGGCAAGCATTTGGAAGCCACTTACGACTTGATGGCGGGAGTCGACAAATTGGGACAACTGTTCGATTTGCCGCTGGAACGCCAGCACGGCTTGATGCGCCTGCCTGAGATGGAACCGGCGGAGCTATCGGTGCGAGGGCTTAAATACAGCCTGCGAGATCGAGTGGTATTCGACGGTGTCGAACTGGACGTTCGGTCCGGAGAACACGTGGCGATCACTGGGCCGAGCGGCTGTGGCAAGTCGATCTTGGCCGATCTGCTCTATGGTCTGCGCGAGCCTACACAGGGGCGAATCTTGGTCGATGACCACGAGCTCTCGGAGGTTCGTCCCGATGCGTGGCGGCGGCATGTCATGCTGCTGCGGCCAGGAGAGATTCTTCAGGCAACGGTAATGGAGAACATCCATTTGGATAACCCAGATATTGACCAGCGCTGGGTACGAAACGCTTGCCAGAGATTGGAACTGCTAGACGCTCTTCCCGAGGGCCTTGACACGCTACTGTCGTCCACGGGATCGCCTCTGTCGGGTGGCCAACAGCGTCTCCTTATTCTGGCGCGAGCGCTCGTCCACCAACCCCGCCTGCTCATCCTCGACGAGCTGCTCGATTCACTCTCGGGGGCAACGCTTGAGCGCGCCTGCGAAGTTCTCTTCGACCCTGAGGCGCCTTGGACATTGTTAGTGATCAGCTCGCACCCGCGTGTAATCGATCGCTGTCAACGTGTCATCGATGTGGCGGCTAGTTGCGGTTGGCAGCGTGCCATCTCGCCGCCTCGCGATCGTTGAGTCGTGAGTTTCGTTCGACACTTCTTATCAGCGTTTTACGGCAAAGAATCATGTCGAAGGTGAATCACGTGCCCCAACCCGTCGTTTCGCAGCGGATGCATCGTCGCAGGAACGGGGCTCATCGTACGTTCCATCCTCCTCGCCTGGCCTGCTCGTCCCGTGCTGCGCGCCGGCTTGCTCGCTTCCTCGTTGTCCTGCTGCTGGTGATGATCGTGGCGTTCATCGTGGCACCGTGGCAACAAAATGTCACAGGAGCTGGACGCGTCGTCGCCTATTCGCCGCTCGCCCGCGAGCAAACCGTTGACGCGCCGGTGAAAGGACGGATTGTTCGGTTCACCGACGAAATTCGGGAAGGAATGTACGTCCGCAAAGGAACGTTCATCGCCGAGATTCGTGATCTCGACCCGGAATATTTCGATCGATTGCACGAACAATTGTCCGCTAAGCGCCGGGAGCTTGATTCGGTAAAGCTCATGATGGAGGTCTACACGGAACAGATAGAGGCCCTCGAGACAGCCAGAGACGAGATCGTGGCGGCGGCCGAGCAATACGTGGCAATGGCTCAGCAGAAGAAGGAAGCGGCCGAGCGCGATCTCGATGCAGCCCGCGCGGCTGAACGTCAGGAGCGGCTCAACTTCGAGCGTCAACAAAGTCTCTGGAAGGACGGCCTCACCTCGACACTCAAGCTGCAAATGCAGGAACGAAAACTCAAAGAAGCCGAAGCCAAACTCAAACAGTCGCTCAACTACTTGTTGGCCGCAGAAAACGATGTGGTCGCAAAGGAGAACGAACGGAATGCCAAAGAGCGGCAAGCGACGGTGAAAGTCGACTCGGCACGCGCTGCACTGAGAAAAGCCGCCGCCGATGTCGCAAAACTCGAAAAAGAGGTTCTCGACCTCCAGGTGAAAGTCGCTCGTCAGCAGAATCAAATCATAACGGCTCCGATCGATGGTTACGTCTTCCGGCTCCATCGATTTCAGGG
>WGDQ01000209.1 GCA_015493185.1 Planctomycetaceae bacterium | reverse complement strand
GTCGGAAGCGGTGGTAGGCACGGCCGACTTGAACCCCATTCTCACGGCCGACACGCGATTGTCCGACCTGCGGGGCGGACAGGGCATTCGCGAAGGCAGCATCGCCATTTCCGACGGCATCACGCTCACGCCGCAAATCGTCGATCTCAGCAGCGCTGTAACCGTGGGCGACGTGGCGGCATTGATCGAAAACAACGCCCCGCCCGGCCGCACGCTCACGGTCGACATCACGTCCACGGGACTGAAAATTCAGCTTGATTCGGCCGGCGGCGGCAACCTGACCATTCGCGAAGTGGGCAGCGGCACCACGGCTGCCGAGCTCGGCATTCTGGAAGAAACCGGCGTGGGCACCGGCCCCTTGGTGGGCGGCGATCTCGACCCGACCCTGCGGCTCACCACACCGCTGAACAACATTTTGGGCTCGCGGGCCAAAAGCATCATTCGCCCCTCAGGCAACAACAACGACCTGGTGATCGAAGCCGCCGATCGCGGCGCGGCCTTCAACGGCGTGACCATCTCGTTTGTCGACGGCGGACCGGGCACAGCCGGTTCGGAGTCGGCCGTGTACAACGCCGGCGCCGCAACGTTGGTGGTCACGATCGAAGATGGCGTGTCGACCGCCAACCAGATCATTGCCGCCATCAACGCCGAGGGCACCTTCACCGCGCAGCTCGATACGAAACTGGAACCCAACAACGACGGCAGCGGCACCGTGCAAGCCACGGCCAGCGATCCGGCGGCCACCGGCGTGACGGCCGATGGAAGCGGTGTCGAGTTCGATCAAAGCTCGGGGCTGGTGATCGAGAATGGCGGGCAGACCTACACCATCAGCCTCGCATCGGCGGTGACGGTGGAAGACCTGCTCAACACGCTCAACGGATCTTCGGCCGGTGTGCTGGCCGAGATCAACGAGTCGGGCACCGGCATCAACGTCCGCTCAAGACTGAGCGGAACCGAATTTTCGATTGGCGAAAACGGCGGCACAACGGCCACGGAACTGGGCATTCGCTCGCTGACGCGCGACACACGGCTCGAAGATCTCAACTTCGGCACCGGTGTGCATTCGATCGCCGGCACCGACTTCACGATCCGCCGCAAAGACGGCGTGGAACTGAAGATCGACATTTCCTCGGCCGTGACCGTGGGCGATGTGATCGACCTGATCAACGGCGACCCGCTCAATGTGCCCCCTCCCGTGACGGCCCAACTCGTATCGGTCGGCAACGGCATCGAACTGGTCACCAACGATACGTCCACGACGGCCCAGTTTGCGGTGATTCGCGAGCCCGGCAGCTTTGCGGCGGTCGATCTTGGCCTGGTGCCCGAGGGAGAGGACCAAAGCGACCCGCCTGCGGTCAGCGGCGGAACCGAAACCATTGCTGGCCGCGATGTCAACAAGAAAGAAGTGGCGGGCGTTTTCAATGCGCTGATCCGCCTGCGCGACGGGCTGCGCAACAACGATACGGCCGAGATCGAGCGATCGATCGCGCTGCTGGACGATTCGATATTGAACCTGAACTTCGCCCGCGCCGAGTTGGGCGCCCGGCAACAAAGCCTGGAAGTGCTATCGCAGCGTCTCGACGACGAGGAGATTCAGTTGCGCGAGGCGCTTTCCGTGGAGATCGACACCGATCTGGTCGAGGCCATCTCCAACTTCACGGCCCGGCAGGCATCGTTTCAGGCTTCGCAGCGAACGGCCGCCGTGGTGCTGCAAACCAGCCTGCTCGACTTTCTCTGAGGCGCCTTGAATGCCCGCCATAGGCGCGACGCACGCGTAGCGGTCTGTCTGACTGGCTGGCTGTTTTCGAGGCGTACCCGTACGCCGGGCGAAGACGGAACCCACAAACGGCCGGACTGCCGCTGTTGCTCTGCCACAGCTATATAAGACGGGCAGCTATAAAACGGGCGTGGCTGCTTCGCGGGATACGCTGCTGAACAAACGGCCTGCAAGTGCGGGCACCCAAACATCAAGCCGTGACGCAGCAGCAACAGCAGCACCACCGCCCCAGATACAAGGCAAACGGCCGGGCAGCTCGCGCAGAAAGGGGCTCGCGCGGCACAACGCGCGAAGCGCAAAAAGAAAGGCACGCCCGGCAGGATTCGAACCTGCAACCCTCGGTTCCGAAGACCGATGCGCTATCCAGTTGCGCCACGGGCGCGCTTTTTTTTTCGAGAGGCTGTAACCTATTCAGCCGGCTGTAGCCGTCGTGGTTTTCGGTCGCAAGGCGAACCCTCTGAAGATGAGCAACGATCGAACCTGCCGAAAAACGCGAGTTGATCGCTGTATATCTCTGGCCGCCTGCCGACGTTCTGCGCTGTTTCGTTTGCTTGGCTGAATTGTTACGAAAGATTTGCTTTTTGCGCTGCCACGATCGGCTGCCGGGCAGCTCTTGTCAAGAATATGTTTTTCCTTGCGGCAACGCAAGATTTCGCGGGCGGCTTTTCGCCCGTGGGGGGCGCTTGTCTGTGCATCGCGGGCGGCGCGGCGGCGCGATAGCCGGCCGGCGTGGGCGAGAGTGCCCGGGGGCGCGGCGCGTGTTGCCGCTGGCAGTGTCCTGGAGGTCTCGGGGGCGGGAACATCGGGCGCGGCGGCGTCGCTTGAGCATTCACGGTGCGAATGTTATAAGCGCCGGTTGGAATGGGGGTTGGGCAATCGGTTGCCGACCGATGGGCGAGCACTCGGTTTTTTCGCGTTGCATCATGGCCAAAGTCACGCTGGAGATCATCGACGGTGCGGACCGGGGTAAGATCCTGACCGACCTGGAAACTCCGGTAACGATCGGCCGCGAGGAAGGCAACACGGTCCAACTCAACGACGACCGCGTGAGCCGCTTTCACCTGAAAATCCAGCAGGATCACGACCGCATCGTGCTGACCGATCTGGAAAGCACCAACGGCACGAAGGTGAATGGGGAAACCACGCATCTGCGCATTCTGCGTTATGGCGACATGATTTCGATCGGCCGTTCGGTATTGCGATACGGCTCTCGCGAGCAGATCGCGCAGCGCCTGGCCGGGCCGCGTCGGGCCGCCTCGGCTGCCGACGACGACGAGTTGACGCGCGGCGACGAAGGGAACGAACCGCCGCCCGCCTCGTTGGAGTTCGAATTGTCGTGGCACGATCGGCCGGGAGATCACGCGACGTTGGGCACGCTGTATCCGCCCGAGTTGCCCAAGCAGCTTTCGCCCGGACAGGCGGCTGAGCTGTCGGAGTTGCTGGAATACTTCCACATTCGCGTCCGCAGCTTGCTCGACTCGGTGGAAATGGAGGACGAGGCCGATCGCGTTTCGCTCGACTTTCGTCAGTGGCAAAACCTGCTCGACATTCAGGCCCGACTGGCCGAGTATTTGAGAAGAATCAGCGAGCCGGAATAAACGCGCGGATGGCGCCGGCGGCGAGCGGTCGTTTTTTTGTTTCATCGTTACTGGCTCGGCCATCGGTGGTCGCTGGCCACGTTGGCACGATAGGCGGATTTGCCGTTCGCGCGTAGCAGTCGATCGAGCCACGCTTTGGCACGACCGGCCATCATCCGATCAGGAAGGAACCTGCGCATGTCTCGTCCGTTCGTTCATCTGCACTGCCACACGCACTACAGTCTGCTCGATGGGGCCAGTCGCATTTCCACGCTTGTGGATCGGGCCAAAGCGTTGGGCATGTCGGCCCTGGCCATCACCGACCACGGCAATTTGCACGGCGCGCTGGACTTCTACCGCACGGCCAAGGCGGCCGACTTGAACCCGATTATCGGTTACGAGGCCTATATCGCGCCGGGCAGCCGCTTCAAAAAAGAAGCGAGCGCCAACGAAGAGGCGAGCTACCACCTCACGCTGCTGGCCAAGAACCGCACGGGGTTCAAGAACCTGATCAAGCTCGCCTCGGCGGCCTACCTGGAAGGGTTTTATCGCAAGCCGCGCATCGACCGCGAGTTGCTCGAAGCGCACCACGAGGGGTTGATTTGCCTGAGCGGGTGTGTTTCGGGCGAGTTCAGCCGGGCGCTGCTCAAGGGGGGCGATCCGGAGTTGCGGCTCGACGAGGCGATGGAAATTGCCGCCTGGTTCGCTCGCGTGTTTGGCGACCGCTACTACATCGAACTGCAAGACAACGGCCTGGAGATCCAGCGGATTGCCAAAGAGGGGGCGATCGACGTGGCGCGCCGCATGGGGCTGCCCATGGTTACCACGTGCGACACGCACTACGTGTATCGTGAAGACGCCGAGGCGCAGGACGTGCTGCTCTGCATCAATATGGGCAAGTTCCGCACCGACCAGAACCGCATGCGGATGGAGGGCGATCAGTTCTATTTGAAAAGCCCCGAGGAAATGTACGAGGCCTTTCCGGGGCTGGAAGAGGCCGTGGCGCAAAGCCAACGCATTGCCGACGAGGTCGATATCGAACTGGAGCTGGGCAAACGGCACTTTCCGGTGTTCACACCGCCCGAGGGGAAAAGCTCGCCCGACTATCTGCGGGAGCTTTGCCTGAAGGGGTTGCGTGAGCGCTACGCCGACGATCCGGAGCGGATGCCGAACGGCGAGTTGGCCCCCGAGGTCATCGAACGGCTCGACCGCGAATTGGACGTGATCAACACGTTGGGATTCGCGAATTACTTTCTGATTGTTTGGGACTTCGTGCGGTTTGCCGTCGAACACAACATTCCGGCCACGGCCCGTGGTTCGGGCGTGGGTTCGCTGGTGGCTTTTGCCCTGCGTCTGAGCCATGTGTGCCCGCTGCGCTACAACCTGCTGTTCGAGCGTTTTCTGGACGTGAGCCGCAAAGAGGCGCCGGACATCGACATCGACTTTTGCAAAGAGCGGCGGGCCGAAGTCATTCAATATGTGAAAGACAAATACGGCGACGACAACGTGGCCCAGATCGGCACGTTCGGCACGTTGGCCGCGCGGCAGGCCATACGCGATGTGGGCCGCGTGTTGACCGTGCCCATCCACCGTGTCGATGCCCTGGTGGCCATGGTGCCCGATCAGTTGGGCATCACGCTCGATCGTGCGTTGGAAACCAGCGCCGAATTGAAAAAGGCCTACGAGACCGATGGCGAAGCCCGCGAGGTGATCGACTTCGCCCGCAAGATCGAGGGCCTGGCTCGCAACGTGGGCACACACGCCGCGGCGGTGGTGATTGCCGATCGGCCGTTGGTAGAGTATGTGCCGCTGTGCCGCGTGAAGGGCAAGGAGGAAACCATCACCCAATGGGCGATGGGCGACGTGGAAGCGGCCGGCCTGCTGAAGATGGACTTTCTCGGCCTGCGCAACCTGACGATTCTTTCGAAGGTGGTCGACCTGATCGAGCAAACGCACGGCGAGCGGATCGACCCGTATCGTTTTCCGCTCGACGATGAGGCGACGTTCGCCCTGCTGCGCCGCGGCGAGACCAAGGGCATTTTCCAACTGGAAAGCGGGGGCATTCGCGACTTGTTGCAGCGGATGAAGCCGGACCGCTTTCACGACATTATCGCCACCAATGCGCTCTACCGGCCCGGCCCGCTGGAAGGCGGCATGGTGGACGACTACATCGAGGTGAAGCACGGACGGAAGAAACCGGTTTACAAGCACCCGGTGATGGAGGAAGTGCTGGCCGAAACGCACGGCGTGATGGTTTACCAGGAACAGGTGATGATGATTCTCAATCGCCTGGGAGGCATTCGGCTTTCCGATGCTTACACGTGCATCAAGGCCATCAGCAAAAAGAAGCTGCCGATCATCGCCCGCTTCCGCGAACAGTTTCTTCAGGGAGCGACCGAAAAAGGGCTGGCGGAAAAGGACGCCGTGGAGCTGTGGGAAATGGTCGAGAAGTTCGCCGGCTACGGCTTCAACAAAAGCCACTCGACCGCCTACGCGCTGATTGCCTACATGACGGCCTACCTGAAGGCGCACTATCCGTTGGAGTTCATGGCGGCATTGCTCTCGGGCGACATACCCGGACGCAACTTCAAAACGAAAGATTCGCTGGTCGAGCACCTGGAAGACTGCCGGCGGATGGAAATTGCCGTGGTGCCGCCCGACGTGAACCGCTCGGAGGCGGAATTCAGCGTTTCGGCCGAGGGCATCCACTTCGGACTGGCGGCCATTAAAAGCTGCGGCATGCCGGCCAGCCGGGCCATTGTGGCCGAACGAAAAAAAGGCGGACCGTTCCGCAGCCTGTTCGACTTTTGCGAACGGCTCGATCCGTCGCTGGTGAATCGCACGGCGATCGAATCGCTCATCAAGGCGGGCGCCTTCGATGCGTTGCCCGGCCATCGGGCCCAACTCATGCAGGTGCTCGAGCGGGCCATGGCGGCCGGGGCGGCCAAGCACGCCGATCGACGCTCGGGGCAGAAGGGGCTGTTTGATGACATGGCCGAGCCGGACGACGACGCCAGCTACGCGCTGCCCGAGGTGGCCCCGTGGGACGAGCGGCAACAACTGACCCACGAAAAAGAGGTGCTGGGGTTCTACCTGTCGAGCCACCCGCTGGACGAGTATGCCGAACTGCTGCGGGGCTGCTGCACGCACACCACGAGCGAAGCGGCCGAACTGCCAGGCCGCACCGAGGTGGTGGTGGGCGGCATTGTTTCGGCCATCAAACTATCGCACACCAAAAACGCACGACCCGGCGCCGACACGAAGTATGCCATGTTCGACCTCGAAGACACGGCCGGCATCATGCGATGCATTCTCTGGCCCAACGGCTACGTGCAATATGGGCAGTTTGTCGAGCCCGATACGATTGTGGTGGCCCGCGCCACGGTAGACAAACGGCCCGGCAGCGAAGACGCCAACCTGATCATCAACGAACTGATCCCGATCGAAAACGTCGACGCGCAACTAACGCGCGGGCTGGCGATCCGCGTTGATGAGGTGCGACACGGCACCGAATCGCTGGATCAACTGCGCGAGATTTTGCGGGGCTATCCGGGTTCGCAGGAAGTGAAGCTCGAACTCTGCCTGTCGGATGGGCGACATGTGTTTTGCGTGTGCGACGGGTTGGGTGTGGAAG
>WGDQ01000208.1 GCA_015493185.1 Planctomycetaceae bacterium | reverse complement strand
CAGTTCATCTGGGGTCTGCGGTACATCGACGATTTGGTGCGTCGCGATCGCGACACGAGCGACCCGCCCGATGGGGTCTTGAACGAAGTTCTCTACGCCACCCAAGACGACAACTGGAACGTCGTGGCCACGTTCGAAGCTGACACCACCGTGCAGTACACTTGAGGAGGTTCACACCCTGACGAGTGGCGGCAAGTGCGCGGGCGGGTGCGGCCAAAGCCGAGTTCCTGATCAGTGCAAAGACTGCAAGTGCAAGGACACCAGCAGTAGCGCAAACGATTTGCCCGACCGCCATTGCAAGTAGAAGTTTGTTCTTTATACGTTCTGCTAGAGAATCATCTGAACTTATCCATGCGTTCAATTGCCTTTACGAAAGAAGACCTGCTAGGGCTTCATGGTTCTTTGACTCGATTCATCTCATTCATCGCCGTGCTGTTCGCTGCCTTGCCAGCGCGTGCCGACGACTCGCTGGTGCGCCGCTTCGAGACCGAGGCGCCGCAAAGTTGGCAAGAATACCTGGATCGCGTTTCGCAGTTGCAATTCAACGTAAGCGCTCGAATCGATGTCGTTTCTGGCGATGTGGCGCTGAGCAACTACACAGCGGAATATCTACAGCGTGGCGCATCCGCTCGTTCCGTGCTCAGGTCCGAAGACGGGAAAGTGGTCGTAGCGGCGGTGAATCCCCGCTACTATTTCCGTTTGTCGCGGGCGAGTGAAAGAGCGGCTTGGCAGATTGATGACTTCGGCCCGTCCAGCAGCGGCAATGAAGAAAGTTCGTATATTAGAAACAGTGTCCGCAAGAACGCCGCCGACGCGATACGAGCCATGACTCCCGATCGCGGGCCATTACTTTCTGAGTTGATGCACGAGGGCACATTCACGGTCAAACGAGCTACGCTCGAAAGCGGCAGTGAGGAGAATCTTGTCCGTGTTGAGTTCTCTTATATGCCAACTCCCGAGAATCTGACAAAACGCATTCTACGCAGTGGGTGGGTGCTGCTCGACGCGGATAATCATTGGATCATCCGACGATTCGAATACTTGCTCGAATGGCCCGACGGCACAAAAGGCAAAGAAACCGGAGAGTACGTCTACGCCGACGAGCCGGTAAATGGAGTGCCGGTACCTCATCGTATCTTGCGGCATACCGAAGCCCATGAATCCGGAACAGGCCAGCCGGTTGAATACGATATTCATTACACCTTTGATTCCTGGCGCGAGGAAGAGGTGCCCGAACGCGAGTTCACGCTGGCGGCGTTTGGACTGCCCGAGCCGGGGTTGGGTTCTGATCGCGGTCGGCCGATTTGGTATTGGCTGATTCTCGGCTCGGCGGCGTTTTTTCTTTTGGCCATCCTTCTTTACCGACGTGCCCGCGCCACCTGAATCAAGCAGAACCAACAACTTGCCTTGGAACCGTAAAGTTTCGACGATTTTAGCGGTGCTCACGTTGGCGATGAGCGGCTGTGATCATCGGCGCATCGCGCTCGATGATGGGAATCCGACTCCTTTGCCACGGGTCCAATTTCCCGCCGTGATACGCCTGGGTGTGGTAGAGCAAGGAGGCCAGCAAAACGAAGTCGTACGGGCTTTCAACCTGGGGAAGACGACCATTCAGGTCACGCGATTTGAAACCAGTTGCGATTGCGTAACAATCTGGCCGCTGCAATGCGAAATCAGCCCTGGCGAACCGAGCTATTTCAGGGTTGTCACCAATTTCGCCGACGATCCTGGCTTTGTGGGTGACCTGCGGGTTGAAGCCCGCGGCTATAATCAGCGGGGTGAGATCGTGCTCGAAACCCAAGTCATGGTTTCTGTCGTAGCCCGAGGGTCTCTCAAACCGATTCATGCAACAGGTCGTCAAGGCCATGGTCGTACGAACTCCTTATAAGCGGTTCCGATCACGACGACCATGCCGGCACCAAGCAAACCGACGAAGCGGTTTCACGCTGATCGACACCTTGCTGACGATTGCTTTGATCGCCGTGCTGATCGGTCTGCTGCTGCCAGCGGTTCAAGCGGCCCGCGAGGCATCGCGTCGGCTGATTTGCGCGAATCATCTACGTCAACTCGGCCTGGCGCTGAGCGCCTATCACAATGCAAACGGTTCGCTGCCACCTTTTGTGATTTGGACTCCTGCGGGAGAGCCGCTTGGCCAAGGCATATTGCCGATTGGCGTGATCGACCGGGTTGCATGGTTTGGTGATCCGCAGCGCGACACGATCTATGCCAACTGGGCATTGATGCTGCTGCCGTTTATAGACCAGCAAGGGCTTCATGCGGCGTTCGACCCCACGGTGCCCGTCGCCCATCCGCGTAATGCGGCGGTACGCGAGACGCCGCTTTCGATCATGACGTGCCCCTCAGACCCTTGGGCCGATCGTGGCCGCCCATTTCATCGAGGGCTGATCGCTGGGCTAACAAACAACCTTTATGCCCGTGGAAACTATGCCCTGAACATTGGGCCTGACAACAACTGCATCGAAGGTTTGGCTCCCGATGTGACCTGCTTCAACGGGTTCATTGCCTCCGGGGGCGACTTGCTGACGAAAAACGATCGCGTTTGGGGAAGCGGCATCGGTGGTGCCAACAAGTCGTTCCGTTTTGCGGACATCTCCGACGGGCTTTCGAACACGGTGGCCT
>WGDQ01000207.1 GCA_015493185.1 Planctomycetaceae bacterium | reverse complement strand
GATCCAGCGCCATCCGGCGCGGGCAAAATGGTTGAAGCGCACCGAGAGCCCGTTTGAAGGTGATTACAACAACGCGCTCGGACACAACGCGTTTGGACGCGCGCCAGCGTCATACTACGTGCGGGTACGAGGTCGAGCGTCGGCACGTTCCTGGGGCGAGATCGATCGCTTGCCCGCGACAGCGCGGGGCATTGTTTCCATTCGTTGTTTTTTACGGACCGTTTGCTCGCACGTTTCGTATTGATTACTTGAACGCCTTCACGCATTCATGGCGAATTTTTGATTCGTATTTCGCACGGAATTTTTTATCTACCGTCCATACCGATTGATTGCAACGAGAAATCATGGCCAAAAAGAAAACACGACCTGTCAAAACCGGAGGCAGCCGGACGACTCGGCGCGCGGCGACCGGCGAGGCCACTGGCAAGAAAAAGGCGAAGCTCAAAGCCAAGGACGCCAAGACACTGCACGAATTGGTAGAGCTGGCCAATACGGTGGTGCAGGCGGCACAGCGACGTCGCGATCCGCACCTGGATATTCCTTCGCGTACGCTTTCGAACGTGAGCTACAACCGCCGCAAGCGCTATATCGAACTGGGCAAGGCCAAGAACCGCCGGCACCTTTTCAACTTGCACCAGGCCAAAACGTACATGCAAACCATGCTCGTTGCCAGCGGCTGCAAACAGCTAATCGAACAGGACAAGACGACGAGCATTCGAGGTTTGTACTACATGCTCAAGCACACGATTGAAGGGGTGCAGGAAGAAACCTTCGACACGCAGGCCGAGTGCGACCCGGTGATCGAGGATTTGGAAGTCACGCTCAACTCGCTGCGCGAAGAACTCCACCTTTACGCGCAGACCAAGGGCGTGATGGTGGGGCCGATTACGCTGGTAGACAACGGCGACGAAATCGACTGCTCGCGAATGGGATCCGGCGGCTACGGTATTCCGTCGATCGTCGAATCGGATCGTGTGCGATTCAAACGGTGCGATGCCAAGTTTGTATTGCACGTTGAAAAAGATACGGTGTGGCAACGCTTCAACGAAGACAAGTTTTGGCGCAAACACAAGTGCATTTTAACCCATGGCGGAGGACAACCGCCGCGCGGCGTGCGAAGGTTGCTGCACCGTTTGCACAACGAGTTGAAATTGCCCGTGTATTGCCTGCTCGACAACGACCCGTGGGGGTACTACATCTACAGCGTTATCAAGCAAGGGTCGATCAATCTGGCCTACGAATCGCGCCGAATGGCGATTCCCGAGGCACGCTTCATCGGCCTGCGCTCGAAGGACTGCGAACGCTGCGACCTGTCGCAAAGCGTGACGATCGCACTGACCGACACCGATCGCAAGAGGGCGAAGCAAATTGCCAACTATCCCTGGTTCAAGCACAAGAAGCCGTGGCAAAAAGAAATTCAGAAAATGCTCGACAACGGCTTCAAGCTCGAAGTGGAGTCGCTGATCAGCAAAGACATCAGCTACGTAACCGAAGAGTACGTGCCTGCCCGGCTGCGGGATCGCGATTGGCTCGATTGAAGCACGCGGTGTATTTGCAGCACACCGAACGCCGCGGATGAAGGACCGTGTGCCGTGCGATGCGGGAAAACTCGAGCGATCGTCCGCGCCACGGGGAATAAAAGATGCGTTGCCTGTGCCGCGGGCATGGGTCAGCGCACGCCAGTGCCGGTGGCAGTGGAAGCGGGCCGATTGCTGACCGGAACCGGAAGCCATGCCGAGCGGTTCACGGGGCTCAGTGCCGGCCGATGATGCGGCGGATGTAGTCGATCTCGTCGCGAAGATAGGGCGTTCCGTCAGGGCGGAATATCTCGTGGAACCAGAGCTCGGGTTCGGCCGTGTAGCGGCGTTGCCACGAGTCCCACGGATAGTTGGTTTGTGTTTTGCCGGCGACAAAGCCCCAGTTGTAAGCGCCGATGCGTTCCTTTTTGAAGTACGCGAGCAAGGGGTCGAAACGGCTGCCCACCGGACGGGCCATATATTCGGTGCAAAGAATCGGCCGCCCATAGTGACGCAACTGTTGCACACGCTGCTTGACCGCCTCGAGCGGCGCGTAGCTATGAAAGCTGATGATGTCGGACTCGTCGACCATGAGCCGTTCGATAGGCGTCAGGGCGTCGTGTTGCGACCAGTCGGGCGTGTTCCAATGCCAGAGGCCAACCGTCAGCGGTTGCGTGGGCTCGGCCGCCCGGGCCCACGCGAACACCCGGGCCAACAGGCGTGTGGCCATTTTCGCTTTGCGTTCGGGCGATAGCTCGGTGCCGCGGCCCTTCTCGCCGTAGGAGTTGGTGTTTGGGTTTTCCGGCTCGTTGAACAGATCCCATGCGTGAATGCGGCGATCGGTCCGATAGCGGTGAATGAGCCCTTCGATGTAGGGCTTCAGCTCGTCGTGGCGGGCAGGATCGTTCAGTATCTCGGCACCGGGAGCCTGGACCCAACCGGAATTGTGCACGTGCGGCCGAGGTGGATGTTGCGGGCCGAGCTGCGGTTGCGGATCCCAAACGCCGTCGAGCGGCACAAACACCACGCCCAGCCCGTGTCGATCGGCTATTTCCAGAAACCGGTCGATGCGCCGCAGGAAACCCTCGCGATCTTGCTGCCACAGCAAATTGTGCAGAAACACCCGCAGGCTATTGAAGCCGAGTTCGGCGGCCCAGCCGAGTTCGCGGTCGATGGTTTCCGGATCGAACGTGTCGGCTTGCCACATTTCGAGCTGGTTGATGGCCGTGCTGGGCGCGAAATTGCACCCGACCAGCCAGGGCATTTCGGCGTACCACGCATTGGCTTGTTCGACCGTCCAGCGGTCGCGGGCCACGGCGTTGTGTTCGGCGGTGCTCACCAGGCCGCAAACCATCAGGCAAACGGCGATGCAAAACCTGTTTCTCACGATGTCAACTCCATGAAGCTCGTGTTGCACAAGCGGGTTCTGGTTTGAGTGTCTGGGGGGCGATTCTTTCTCGTGCCCGGTTCCCCTGCTGCCCCGTTCCGGTTTGAACTGTTGCGGGAGCACGCGCGGCGGGTACGTGCCGGTCCGAATCGCCCTGGTGCCAGCATCCCGGCACAAAGCT
>WGDQ01000206.1 GCA_015493185.1 Planctomycetaceae bacterium | reverse complement strand
GGGTCGTGGTCGCAAATTTTCTTGAGCTCACCGCTCCGCGGCGGGAGGGTCAGCGCCGCGTGGGTTTTCGGGCAGACGCGGCCCGACCACGGGCTGGCACCGGCGCCACGGCCCGGGAAGCCGCTTTGCCGCCGCGGGCCGGCAGTGTTGCGCTGGCCTGTTGGGCTCGCTTGCCGGGTTGTGAGGTGCCGGCCAGATAATTGTCGATTTGGGCTTCGCTCTGAAGACGCTCGAACTCGTCGGCCATCGCCAAGCGCAGCTTCTTTTCGTGGATGTCCTCGTAAATCATATCCCGCACTTCGGCGAAATCGACCTTCGTTGGCTTCGTTCGGCCCTCGCAGAAAAGAATCACCCATTTGTCGCGAACTTGAACGATTGCTGAAAGCTCGCCCGGCTGTAGGGAAAAGGCTTCTTTCTCCAGGGCCGGATTTCCGCTGTGCTTCTGGATGGGCGGAACTTCGCCCTTCAGGGCACGACTGGTCGCTTCGATGGAGTATTGCTCTGCCAGCTCACCGAAGTATTCCACGGTAGGATTCTCGCGGGCCATCTCCCAAACCTCTTGCGCCCGCCGCGGATTGTCGAGCACAATCGCCCGGCACCGCACGCGTTCGCCGAAGTTCGCTTCGTACCCCTTGCGCAAATCTTCTTCCGTCACGTCCACACGATCGCCAACCAGCTTCTTCAACGCCACGGTTGGCCAAACGGCGTCGTAAATATACAGGTCGACTGGAATGCCCTGCGCCGCGGTGACCGTATCGAGCCATTGTTGAATTTGCGGGCGGCCCTGATCGTCGACTTTTCCGAAAGCAACGGCGGCCCGGGCGATTTCACGATCGATGTCTTCTTGAGTGATCGTGATGTTCCGGTCGCGACATGCCTGTTCGATCAGACGGCGATTGATCATTCCGCTTACAGCTTCCATGCCGTGCCGGGCGATGCACTCTTCGGCCAATTCGCGAATTGTGATCCGCTTGCCGTTGACGATGGCCGCAACCCCTGGAAACTGTTTCTTCTTCACCGGGTCGGAAAAAATGATCTCGACCTGAGCCCGTTTTTGCAGCTCGGCAAAGAGCTGCTCGGCCACGTCGCTGAGCTTGCGTTCTTCGATCGCTTCACGCAATTGTTTTTCCACTGCCTCGAGCGGCACCTGCCGGGCCGGATAGCGTCCCTCGCACTTCAGGAAAACGTACATGCCTCCCACTTGCAGAATCGGTGAGATCTCGCCTTCGCGCATACGAAAGGCCACGCTCTCGAGTTGCGGGTCGCCAACGTGTCGTCGGATGGGCTGAATCAGCCCTTTGGCGCTCGCACTGTTGGTATCGTCGGAGTGCAACTTCGCCAGGTTCCCGAAGTCGTCAGGATTGGCCATGGCCAAGGCGTGGATCTTCTTCGCCTTTTCTTCGCTTGTGCAAGCGATCAAGCGGGCTTTGACGGCTTCACCGTAAACCGATTCGTACTCTCGCCGAATTTCCTCGGGAGTTACTTGCAAGCGTGCCGCGGCCAGTTTTTTCAAGGCCAAAGTGGGCCAGACAATGTCGCGAGCGTATTGGGTGGGGTTGATGTTCCGCTCTTTTTCCAACATCTTCAGCCACTGATCCGGCGGCAAGCGGAACCGTTGAGCCTGTCGCTGAATTTCGGCCTGCACTTCGTCTTGCGAAACCGTGATCCCTTTTTCCTGACAGTGCTGCACAATCAGGTGTTTGTTCACCAGCTTTTCCAATACCTCTTCGCCATAGTGCCAGAGGCATTGCCGCGCCAACTCATTGCGGCGGATCGGCTCGCCATTCACCACGGCGATGAGATCGGGCTGTTGTGCCGGCGACTCTTTCTTCGACGCATCGACGGCGCGGGCACCCCGCGGACTGGCCGGAATTCGACGGGGTGCGGTTGAATTTCGGGGCTGCCGCCCGGACGGCGGTACTTGCGCCTGTGCTTCTTCTGGCCCTTGAACGTATCGGAACGCCAGGCATGCGGCCAATACACCGGTTCCGACGGCTCCCCAGGCCCACCATCGGCGGCCACGGCGTGTGACTCCAAAACGATCGACTCCGCTTTTCAGGCTCTGGCGATCCGTCGCGCGCATCTACCGTGTCTCCCTTTGTTTCGTAATGTACGGCAAGGCTCAGGCCGGCGCCGCACAGAACCGACGCCTCAAGACGTTTCGAATCGACGAAGAAAAATGAAAGACGGACCCGCGCTGCCAATCTCACCTGACGACAACAACAAAAACGCCGCCTTCTTCTACGTGTGCAAAAACAAGCAACGATGCAGAAACGCCGGAGGCGCCAACACAATCACCCAGCGCGGTGTGCACCGCGGGGCAACGAATCATCGAAGACTTTGCCCCTGCCAGCGCCAGCCAACCGGCACCAATGGCTTCGTCTTCTTCAGCCGGACCCGGCCGCCGGCAAAGTCGCGAACCGAGCGCTCCTGGTCACGGTAAAACAGGGCGGCGAAGTATAGAGACGCCGCAGAATCCCGGTCAACGCCAATCAAGTAAAACCAGGGATTTATGACACGGGATTCAGCCGTCTTTTCTTGGTGCGATTTTTGTTGATCAATAGAAGACCGAATCGCGGTACGACTTCATCGAGGTGCGCGGCAATGCAACCTGAGATCGAGTCGCAATATCACTTCGCGCCTTGCCCGATCGCCTTGTTCCAGAGCACAGTTCGAAACCGCATACCACACGGTTGGAGCAACCAGGAAAGCCTGTGCGAGAGGGCGCTCCCTCGAATAGGGAGAATTTCGAAAAAAGTGCAAAAACTCGCAGGCTGGCCATTTTAATTCGACTACGTTGGCTACAATGACCTCGCTTTTGTGCGACATGGGAACTCTCGGGCCAATTAGAGCTCCCGTGGTTCATCCGGATCGGCTCGCGCCGACTAAAACTTGCGGACGCACAATCGCTTGTCATGGGGCGTCGTTGCGACGAAGGCTTTCACCGAGGAGTGCGTTATGGCTACGACCCCGTCCTGTCCGCCCAGCGAAGTTCTGTTGTCGGTTGATGAAAAAAATTTCCCGAAGCGGAACGCCTACGGCAGCATTCGGATGCTGCTTGCCGCATTGCTTGTTGTCTGTGCACCATTTCATGCTGCTGTAGCCAGCGGCATTTTCGGCACGCTTTCAAATTTCG
>WGDQ01000205.1 GCA_015493185.1 Planctomycetaceae bacterium | reverse complement strand
CGATGAACTCCGACGCCAACCAGTCGAGCAACTCGGGGTGCGAGGGCCGTTCCCCCTGCGTGCCGAAGTCATCTTCGGTGGCCACGATGCCGCGCCCAAAATGTCGTTGCCAGATGCGATTGACGATGACCCGAGCGGTGAGCGGATTGTCGGGGCTGGCGATCCATCGGGCCAGGTCCAAACGGTCGGGGCGCTCACCCCGCGCCACTAGCGGGGGCAACACCGCGGGCGTGTTCGGTTGCACCTCGATGCCCGGTCGCAAGAAGTCGCCGCGAATATGTACGTGTGTCGTACGCGGCTGGCTGCGTTCGGCCAGCGTTTGAACTTTGGAATCGGGGTATTTCGGCGCGGCGGCCGCATGCTGCTCGAGAGCTTTGCGCAGCTCGTTCCGTTTGGGATCCAGCGTGCGGTAATAGCGGGCCAGCAACTCGCGTTGCGGGGGAGTTCGCTCAGATGGCGGCGTGGCCAGAGCCACGGCGGTGTCGTCGTCGAGATAGCGCACCGGCGGCGCGGCCACGGTAGCCAGCACGCGAAAACGCCCTAGCAGATGCTTGCCGCCATGACGCTGCGAAAGGGTGAGCGTAAGCCGCGCCCGGCCGTCTACGACGATCGGCTTTTCAAGTTGGAACACCGCGCTGTGGTTTTCCGCCGTACGCGGTATCACGGCCCAGCCGGTCTTCGGTTTTCCGTCGATCGCCCCAGCAATGTTCCAACCCTGTTGCGAAAAGTCGGCCGTCGCCGTCGCAAACTTCGCTTTTTCGGGCGACGATGCGGCTCCCGAGCTTGTGACCGCCAGCGATATTTCGTTGAGCACGAAATTGCCGTTGTCCGCGCGGCCGGGCCCTTGGTTCGGAAGTCGTTCGTCCTTCAGCAGGTCGAGCCGGATGGCCGTGATTTCGGGCAAATCCGTTTCGAACACCAGAGTGTACGTGTCCACATCGGGCGTCGTGCCGCTCGAGAAGACCGACCCGTCGTCGAGCACTTCGAGCGAAACGCCCCCCTCGGATCGCAGTTCAACGGGCCGCAACAAGGTCCAGGGAACGAGTGCTTCCTGGGTTTTCGCTTCCCACTCGGCGAACCGCTTGGGCAACTGATGCTGATCGTAATCGGCCAGTTCCCGCTCGAGTTTTTTCTGTTGGGCGTCGTGTTCGGCCTTGGCTTTTTCGTAGGCCGCCAGCTCTTGGGCCGTGGGAGCCGGCAGATCGAGCTCATCGGCATTGTTGAAGAAGGCATACAGGCTGTAGTACTCGCGATTGGTGAACGGGTCGTACTTGTGCGAGTGGCACTGGCAACATCCAATGGTCAGGGCCAGCCAGACGGTGCCGGTCGTGTTCGTGCGGTCGATTGTTTGTTTCACGCGATCTTCTTCGCGATCGATGCCGCCTTCGCGATTGGTGAGCGTGTTGCGATGGAAGCCGGTGGCCGTCTTCTGCTCTACGGTGGCTCCGGGCAGCAGATCGCCGGCTAGTTGTTCGATGGTGAATTGATCGAACGGCATGTCGCGGTTCAGGGCATTGATGACCCACTCGCGCCATCGCCAGGCATAGGGCCGTGGCAAATCCTTCTCGTAACCGTCACTGTCGGAGTAACGCGCCACGTCAAGCCAGTGCCGCGCCCAGCGCTCGCCATAGTGCGGTGATGCCAGCAGCTCATCGACCAGCCGCTCGTAGGCGTCGGGGCGATTGTCGAGTTCGAAAGCCTCGACTTCTTCGACCGTGGGCGGCAAACCGATCAAATCGAGATACAAACGGCGGATCAACGTGGCGCGCGAAGCCTCGGGCGAAGGCATCACGTTCAGCGATTCGAGTTTGGCCAACACGAAGGCATCGATCGGATTGCGAACCCACGCCGCATGCTCGACTTCCGGAGGTTCGGGCCGACTGATCGGTTGAAACGCCCAGTGGTCGCTTTTCGGGCTTGTGTCCTCCGTCGATGCGTCGTCGGGCCAAACGGCCCCCTGATCGATCCATGCCTTGATCAAAGCCACCTGCTCGTCTTCTAGCGGATCGTCGTCGGGCGGCATTGATAGCTCGTCGTCGAGCCGGGCCACATAGCGATACAAAAGGCTTTGTTCGCTCTTGCCCGGGGTGATTACCGGCCCGCTATCGCCACCGGTCATGGCCGCTGCCTTGCTGTCGAGCCGCAAGCCGCCCTCGCGCTCGTCGCCACTGTGGCAGTCGTAGCAACGGGCCTCGAAGATAGGGCGGATGTGGCGTTCGAAGTCGACCTTGCCATTGACCGGACTGGCCGCCGCTTTTTCTTCCTTCTTTTTGCCGGCAGAGTTCGGCACCTGTGGCTGCGAGGGCTCTGCTTTGTTTTCGTTCTTCTCGACAGAAGGCGGATTCTCTTTTTCCGTCGCCGAAGCAGCCTTCGCGGAATCGGCCGCTGATTCGGCTGCCGGTTGGTCTGCCGCGGCGAGTCGGCCGGAAGCCACCGGCAGCGAAGCGAGCAAACTCAGTGCGGCAAAAAACAACAAGCCGCGAGACAACAGGAAACGGCTGGCGATGCGTACAGGCATCAGAATCAACCTCTGATTAGGGAAGAAGTTGGTGGATTCGGGAAAAGTCGTAGCTCCGTGTACCGGTCGACACGTTAGAAGAATCGAAGCAATCGCTCTTCAATGCCACGGAACTCCGACTCGAACAGTGCAAACCGCAGCTTAGCAAATATCCCAAAGCGTAGGGGGG
>WGDQ01000204.1 GCA_015493185.1 Planctomycetaceae bacterium | reverse complement strand
GGTGCTTCGCAGTCGCTCGATGCCCTCGCGTAAAATGGCCATGCCCTCTTCGGTGCTGATGTGGTCGACCACGAGCTTTTCCCGCACACCCCTGGGCAACTGGAATCCGGCGGGAAAGGGCCCGTTGATCAAGCGCCGCCGCAAATACAATCGGCCCAGCAGCTTCACCCACCACGGCACATCGAACGGCTGGCCGTCGACCGACCCGGACATGGCTTTGCCCAAATGGGCCAGCGTTTGGCCGAGCGACCAATTGCCCAGCGATCGCACTTCACCGGCGGCCAGCGTTTCGGCATCGCGCAGCAGGTCGTCGAACGTTTCGTAGTGGACCGTGCGGCGACCCTTCACTCGTCGGGTGTCGACAGTCATTGTGTAGTGGCTCCTTCTATGCTGTGGGCGGCCCGGTGGGGCATCTGATCGCCGCAACCACGTCGTCAGGGATTTCTGAGCGGCGGCACGCGTCGCATGATCTTTTTGCCGGTTCGTCGGTCGGTGTTGTCGTCGCGCTGGCGGCGTTCGGGCGGAAAATCGCCGGTTTGCCGCTCCCATTGCCGCAGCTCGTTTTGAAACTGCCGCAGCGTGGTCGCGTACTGAGGCTGGTTGGCCACATTGTGCAGTTCGTCAGGGTCATGCCGCAGATCGTAAAGTTCCCACTCGGGCCGCGGCACGCGGAACAGTGCGGCTTGCGCCGGAGAGAGTTTACCCGCTTCGTAAAGCCGTTTCAGGCTCATCCACGAGGGCGAACCGCTCACATCGGCCGGGCTGCCGAAGGGCCGATCGGTGTAGGCATTATGGATCAGTTTGAATTGCCGGCTGCGAACCGCTCGGATGTGTTCGTCGCAGTCGTGCCAGTTGCGCTCAGCGAAAACATATTGCCGCCCCGGACGCGAGGGGTCTTGCAGCAGGTTCAGCAAACTGCGGCCCTGCATATCGTCGGGAATGGGCACTCCGGCCAGCGCCAACCAGGTGGGGGCCAAATCGACCACGCTCACCAAACTGTCGCAAACCTGAGCGGCGGCGATCTGCGTCGGCCAGTGGAAAATGAGCGGGGTGCCGATGCCCGAGTCGTACACGGTGCCCTTGCAGCGGGGAAACGGACGGCCGTTGTCGCTGAAGAATACGATGCACGTCGACTCGAGCAATCCGCGTCGGCGCAAGGTTTCGACGAACTGACCGATGTGCTGGTCCATGCGGCCCACTTCGTCGTAGTAGCGTGCCAGATCGGCGCGTGTGTCGGGCGTGTCGGCCAAAAAGGGTGGCACAACAACGTCGGCCGGACGATGGGGCTGCTCGATCGTGTTCGGCTGATAAGGCCGATGGGCATCGAAAAAGCCGACCCAAAGAAAAAACGGCCGACCGGCAGCCGCATCGAGGAATTTCGGAAAGTCTTCCAACTGCTTCGAATACCAGTCGAACTGGCGCGCGCCCTCGCGGCCATAGTGTGTTTTTCGCATGTGGCCCGTGAAGTAGCCGGCCTGACGCAGATAGCTGGAAACAAACTTCTGGTCCGGTGGAAGCGGCATGTGCAGGTCTTCGGCACCCGTGGCGTGCGGGTATTTGCCGGTCAGCACACTGATGCGCGTGGGACTGCATTGCGAGGTGGTGAGAAAGGCGTGTGTGAATCGCAAACCACCTTGTGCCAGATGGTCGATGTGTGGCGTGCGAATGGTGGGATGACCGTAGCAGCCGAAGTCTTTCCAGCCAACATCATCGGCCAAAAGAACCAAGATGTTGGGTTTCGAGGCGTTGCTCGGCGCGGCTGCCGCGCGGCATGTGGCAACCGAAGCCGCCAAGAGAATCGAACCAACCACCACTGCAAGAATCGACAATCGCATGCCAACTGGCTCCTGGAAACGGACGCACAAAAAAACCGGCGCGGTTCAAGTGGTTGACCAACGAGAATGCATCTTGCCGGCAGGGGCATTGCGCCGGCGGGAGGAGTCGGGCACAAGCGGGGAGTGATCGTTCAAGGGGGATGATCATTCAAAGCGAACGCGGGGCATCGCCGGCCCACAGATCGGCGCGGCGGGCGTGGCCGACTTGCTCCGGTCACGGGTGCAATCCGACAGGTCGAGTCAACAAGGGCCCTGCTTCTGCGCACTATGGCGGCTGCACACGGGCCGGTCAAGCAGATGAGGCCACACGATCGGGATCCATCGGAAAGCAACGCCAGGCCGTTGCCCGGCGCTCGGCGGCGCGGAACCGCCATGGAGCAAAACCTTGGGCCGGGGTTCGCAGGGCTCCGGGGCAGCGAGGGTTCGGTCGGATGTGCGGCGTGCGCGGCGACTGCGGACACAAGTTTGACGAGCCGCAGGGCATGCGAGTCGGGCGCGAACTACGTTTTTTCGGCAGAGTCGGCAGAGATGGCCGACGGGGCCCCTCGCCGGGGTGAAAGGGCTATGCTACGTTTTCCATACTGCCAGAGGAGACGAAAACCGGCCGCGCCGGTAGCCTTGCGGCCGGTAGCCCGCACGCAGGTTTTTGCCGGCGGCAACACGGTCTTACACCCCGATGATTGAGACGCCCGCACGCGCGACCAGACGGCCGACCGAGCGGCGTCGTTCGAGTATTTTCGCATGAGCAACACAACTTCTTCTTCGCATCAACGGCTGCACGGCATTTTCACACCAAACATCGTGCCGTTGGATGCCCGCGGTCGCATCAACGAAGCCGAACTGCGGCGCTATACCGACTGGCTCATCGATCGGGGCGTGCACGGACTGTATCCCAACGGATCTACGGGCGAGTTCACGCGATTCACACCGGAGGAACGACGCCGGATTGTCGAGATCATGGCCGATCAAGCGGCGGGACGCGTGCCGATTCTGGCCGGTGCGGCCGAGGCCAACGTGAACGAAACGATCCGTGCCTGCGAGTATTATGCCTCGTTGAACGTGCGGGCCGTGGCGATCGTCTCGCCGTTCTACTATCGGCTGAGTCCACCGGCGGTTTACGCGTACTTCAAGCAAATTGCCGATCACTCGCCGATTGATGTGACGCTTTACAACATTCCGATGTTCGCCTCGCCGATCGATGTGCCCACGGTCGAGCGGCTGGCCGCGGAGTGCCCGCGCGTGATCGGCATCAAAGATTCGTCGGGCGATCTGCCGCACATGATCCGTATGATTCAGGCGGTGCGGCCGCGGCGGCCCGAGTTCTCGTTTCTCACCGGATGGGATGCCGCGTTGATGCCGATGCTGTTGATCGGCTGCGATGGCGGAACGAACGCCACAAGCGGCATCGTGCCCGAGATCACACGAAAGCTTTACGATCTGACGACGGCCGGTCGTTTGGACGAGGCGCGTCGGGTGCAATACCGTTTGGTAACGCTGTTCGACGCGATGTTCTACTCGGCCGATTTTCCGGAAGGATTTCGTGCGGCGTTGCGGCTGCGCGGTTTCAACACCGGCGAAGGCCGACAGCCGATGAGCGACGAGCAACGGGCCGACCTGGAGTTGCTCACCCAATCGCTACAGTGCACGCTCGCCGAAGAGGGATTTGCCGACCAACCGGTGGCCGGCTGCCCGGCCGGCGAGGGCGACGTGAAAAGCGATACGGTGGACGAGATCGTTCGCTCGGTAGTGGCCGAACTGCGCCGCCGCGGTCTGGCGTAGCCGCCCAATCGGCCCCGAGGCGAAAGCCCGCTGAACAGGCTGTTTCTGTCTGTGGGCGTTCAAAACCGGCCGCGTTCGTGTCGTCTGGAATTCGACATATCGGGCATTCCCATCGTCTGAATGCGTTTGCCGACGGGGCCCATTGGGCGGAACCTGAGCTGTTTTGCCGCGCTCCGGCCGACGACGCGATTGTTCGACAAGCCTGTTGGCAAGCAGCAGACTTGTTAGCGATAGGCTCGCACGTCGAGAAATTCGGTGACGAACCGGCGCAGCAGGGCTTCGGTTTCGGGCGTGTCGCGGCAGGCGGCCGCGAACTGTTCGACCGACGTGCCTGAGATACGTTCGATGTATTCCGGATAGTTCGTCGCACGTGCGATCAGATCGTCGCGATTGAGTTCCGGATGAAATTGCGTGCAATAGATCGGCAGACCTTCGAAACGATAGGCCTGGTTCTCCACTTTTTCTGAAAAGGCCAGCCGCACGGCGCCGGGCGGAAGCCGATCAACACAGTCTTCGTGGCCCATCTGCCCCCAGAAGCGGGGCGCGAGCGGGGCGAACAACGGATCGCTCGTCGCCTCTTGAGTGGCTTGCAGCGGCAGCGTGCCCAGTTCGGCCCGCGAGGGATCGTGAACAACGCGTCCCCCCATGGCGCGAGCGAATGCCTGAAAGCCCCAACACGAAGCGAAGGTGGGTTTTGCCCGCTGGTGGATCAATCGCAGCGCGTCGAGCGTTCGGTCGAGCCATACCCCCTGCCCCGCTGCCGAATAATGCCCGCTGCCGCCGAGCAACACCATATCAGCACGGTCCAAGTCGGTCGGGGTTGGCGCGGTGGCCAGTAGGTCGAGCGTGCGGAACTGACCGGCATCGGCCCGCAAAGCCCGCGCGAAGCAGAGCACCTCTTGCGCGCGCATCGGGTCGTCGGCATTCCGCACTTGCAACAGCAGAAAACGCAAACTTGCTGGGGTCATCTTTGTTCGACGTGAAAAAAGCTCTAGTAAGAGATGTAGTCTGATACCGCAGTTCGTGCCAGCCGGCATCGCTGAAAAACAGGCGGCGCCGACGGCATGGCACGGCCAAGCGGCTTCGTCAGGTTGGCCAGCCCGCCGCCACGGTGTGTTGTGTGGCGCTGTCGCACACTTCCGCATCGCACAACACTGCGTGGGGCATGCCTGCTGAAAACAAAAACAATCGTCTGGCAAACTCGTGGGGAAACCGTACGGAGAAAACACAACGACCGGTTAGAAGGCGAACTTGCCTTCGCAAATCGACTCGCGCACGGGGCGGCGTCCGGGAGGCACCTCGCTGGAGCGCAGCTCCTCGGGCAGGTCTTCCGGCGTACCGGGCCGCCCGATGGCGATCATCACCTCGACGGCATAGTCGTCGGGCACCTCGAGCACGGTGCGTGCCTTCTGGCGGTCGAATCCGGCCAACGCCCGCACGGCCAGGTTCATCGCGGCGCCTTGCAGTGCCAGATTTTCGAAAGCGGCCCCTGAGTCGAAGGTGTGCACCGGGTTGGGCCGTCCGTTGCGGGAGAAAAACTTGTGCGAAAGCACAACCACCAACACGGCCGCCTTGGGGCACCAGCGCTGATTGGCCGGCACGAGCAAATCGAAAAACAGGGGCCACTCGGGCGTGTCGCGGTGGGCGTAGAGGAATCGCCACTCTTGTTCGTTGAAGGTCGAAGGTGCCCAGCGGGCGGCCTCGAAGAGCGTGAGCAATTCGGTTTGGCTGATGGGCTCGCCACTCATGGCGCGAGGCGACCAACGACGGACGAAAATCGGCTCGATGGGAAACTCCGGCTGGCGAAACTCTCGTGCGTCGGGCAGTTCGGGCATGATGTCTGCGAGGCTCCTCCAAGACGTTCAGAATGCTGAATGACCGTGATCGTGATTTTGCCGAATGATCGTGACCAATGATTATAAGACAGGGCGAGACGCCGAGATGTTTCGATCGGCATGCTCGGCTGTTGTGCTGGCCTGCGCCTCCGGCCGACGGCGGTTTTCGACCAACGGCCTTCGACCAACTTACTGCGGACTCTTGCGATTGAGTAGCGGCAAGACGCGGTCGACTGATGTGCTGCGGTGCGAACTGGTGCCTTGCGCACCTACCACTGGAGCACCACCGGGTCGCCCACATGGGCACCTAAACGCGAGGCGGCGCTGCCGCGCACCACGGCCAGCTCCAGCAGTCCGCTCGATCCGACCAGCGCGACCAACGTGCCCGGCGGCGCTTGCGCGTAGGCGCTGACGATGCGATCGACCGTGGTATCGCGGCAGCGGATTGTGGGCCGAACCGCCCCGGGCATTTCGGGCAACAGTCGATGCTCGAGCAACGTGGGCCGATCGATGTTGGTAATCAGGTTGCCGAACGAGTCGATCCAAACGATTTCGCCCACGATGCGGCGCGGTTCGAGGTGGGGACGCGGCCAATCGAGCGACACCAGCCGCTCGAGCGGTGGTCCCAATTCGCCCGGATCGACACCACGGCTCAGGTGCGCGGCCGCTGGGGCCATGATGTCGCGACCGTGAAACGTGTGCGAAACCTCTGGCAACCAATAGCTCCGGTTTTCCAGGCGGATCAACCGCGTGGGCGGGCAACGCCGCGCCAGCAGGCTGAGCAAACCATTGTCGGGAGCAATGTAGTGCCGCCCGTCGATTTCGGCGTAAGCGATCGCTCGATCGGTTCCTACGCCGGGGTCGACCACAGCGACGTGGATCGAGCCCGGCGGGAAACGGGGCGTGGCTTCTGCCAAGATCCACGCGGCCTCGCGAACGTTTTGCGGACCGACGCAATGCGTGATGTCGACCAACACCGCGGCGGGTTGGATCGACAATACGACGCCCTTCATGCTGGCCACATATGAGCCGCCGAGGCCGAAGTCGGTCAGCAATGTGATAATGGGCGGCAACGGGTCGGGAGTGGAAAGCTCAGACACAAACGTTGCACCTGACTGGCAAACGAAGATGGGCCGGTCGAGCGGCTTTCAACCAGCAATCGTTGGTCAACTGCCCTCAATCAGGGCGTTGAGCTTTTCGGCAAATTGCTCCTTCGGCGTGCCGGAACCGTCGAGGCGATCGACTTCGCGTCCGTCCTTGAAAAAGATGAACGCCGGGATGCCCGTCACGTTGTACCTTTTGGCCAGTGCCGGGTTGTCGTCGGTATTGACCTTGGCAACCACGGCGCGACCTTCGAACTCGTGGGCCAGCTCTTCGATTACGGGTGCCATCTGCCGACATGGGCCACACCAAGGCGCCCAGAAGTCGACCAATACCGGCTTATCGCTGCCCAGAACGAGCGTGTCGAAGTTGTCTTCACTGGCCACTATTGCTGCGTGACCTTCTTCGCCCGCCTGGGAACGGGCTGCCTGCGAATTGCCCACGGCCTCGACAACCGGTGCGGCCGAGTCCTGGCATCCGGCTGCGATCAGTGCGGCCAAAAGCAACCAAACCATCCGAGGTCGGAAAATCATGGCTCGTATCTCCCGTGGTAGTGGCAAGTGATGTCTTGTTGCGGGTCTGTTGCACGCAGTGTGCAACAACCGGTGGGCCCTTGGTGATGCCCGATCTGGATTCGGTCGGCCACGAACGGGGTGGGACTCGTGGCTACGAGAAACACCGCATCGGCGGTCGCGGTCGGCCCAGACCGCTGAGCCGGGTAGGACCGTCGAGGCGCTGCGACAACTTGCAGTTGTGACCAATCGAAGTTGTGACGAAACCAAAAATCAAAGGGACTCGAAAAGCAAGATGCCCCCGCCCGCGGTAGGGTCGGATCGACTGCCGCCGTCGCGCTGGTTTTCCAAACCGTGCTCGCACAGGGGCGCCGCTTGCGCAGAACCGTATGGCAGGAAAGTTGCCTGTTTTATACACGAATGCCCGAAACGGGGTGAGAGCATCTGATGCGAGGCGCGGGGGGGGTGCATTCCGCACTTTGCAGGAATCTCGAGATCAGCGATAGTGTGCGGTCAGGATTTCACTAGCAGGG
>WGDQ01000203.1 GCA_015493185.1 Planctomycetaceae bacterium | reverse complement strand
CTCTGCGACATAACCGCATAAGAGCGCTTTTTGGGCACCTGACAGCCAGCGGACAAGGCGCGTCTGGAAAGCCGAGGCGAATGGTTTTTTCCGCGAGAGTTCGAGGTTCTGCCCGTATGCTGGTTCATTAAGCTGGGGCGGTCTGTCCGGTGTTCGAGTAGCGCCAGCAGGCAGACGAGGTCTGTCGGTAGCGAGCGGTATGCATTGCCCTGCTGACGAAGTCAGCGAGCCGTTTGAGTGTAGCGAAAAGCGCACCTGAACTGTCGGTGCTTTTTCCATCGCGTTTACGTTGCGGGAGAGCCCGTTGTGGCGTCCGACGATTCGACGCGGTGGATCTCGACGTCGGTGCCCGGCATTTCCAGAATGAAGTTTTTGCCAAACGCCTTGGCCGGCGTGCAAAAACCGATCGGTGCTTCGCCGGCAAGCGTGCGCAGCGCGGCGGCGATCGACGTTTCGACCGTCAGCGGGTAGCCCCCCAGGGTCTCGAGCGTTGCTTCCACCGCTTCCGCTGAATCGTTGCTCACGCGTCCCCAAAGCGACGAGCCATACTTTTCCCACTGCTGCTGATTGGGGCCGTGCACACGGCGCTGAATGACCCAGCGCACGGTTTTGGCCACAGGCGGCCAGCCCATCAGGCCGTAAAGCGGTCGCAGCCGCCGCATCCAGCGGATTTGCGCCGCATCGCCACCTAGATAAACCTCGATGTTGGGAATGCCGGTGGTGTAGTACGCGCTGGCCACGTCGCCCCAGGGAATGGTTACCCCTGGGCGCGTACCGCTGCGAAACGGAATGTCCATCGTTTTCCATGCCGACGGCACGTTGACAATCTGCCCGTCGCGGCGCACGAATCCGCCCCGATGTTGGTTTTCGGCCACCGTTTTTGCCGTGCCGGGGCTGAGCGGACTGCGGCTGAAAAAAGCCAATTGCAATTGCGTGGCGTCGGGCAGTTCGTCGGCCAACATGGCGGCCAGGCAATCGGTCGGCACCACGTCGAACCCCACGGCGGGAATCAGCGAGATCTGCGCCGCCACGGCACGCTCGTGGCGGTCGTGCGCCGCTTCGATCACGTCGATCTCACCCGTGATGTCCAGATAGTGGCACCGGGCCGCCAGCGCGGCCTCGATCATCGGCAATGCGGTGGCCGAAAATGGCCCGGCACAGTGCAGCACCAGGCGCACAGCCTCTAGTTCTCGGGCAAGCTGCTGCGGATCGTCGAGCGCGAACACCCGCCATGGGCAGCCCAGTTCCTCGGCCAAGGGTTCGATTTGCTCGCGCCGGCGTCCGGCCAAAATCGGACGCAATCCGCGCGATACCGCCTCGCGGGCAATCCGACGTCCGGTGTAGCCATTGGCCCCATAGATCATCCACAGGGCCGCGTCGTTGTCGGTAGCGTTTTTCTCAGAATTCATCACGTCGGGGCTCATCGCAAGACGACCGTCAAAGCGGGGCGGCCGTGTTGCTGGGCTGGTTTTTTTCCATACTGCAATGTTCCGTGCCGATCAGGCGCGGTACTGCGGCACCGGCAAACGCTCTCCATCCTTCAAGGCCGACTGATGCGCCACGATGCCGCAAACCGTCATGTTCAGGGCCTGCACGATATCAACGGCCGGTTTGCGGTCTTGCAGAATCGACAGCACGAACTCGTTCATCAAGTGCCCGTGCGAGCCGCCATGCCCGCCGCCTTCTACTCCTGGCGGCAGCGGCGGCCGCCGCAGATCGGGCAGCTTTTGCATGGTGCCGTGATAATTGGTGCCGATCATCCAGCCTTTCTCGCCAAAGATACGGCCGGTCTCGTTTACTTTGCCGTATATGCCCTTGCACATCAGCATTCGCGACGTGCCGCCCTCGGCGGTTTCAAATAGAGCGATCTCGTCGGTGAATGGATTGTCGTATGCGTTGGCGCCCGGCTGCCACGCCGGAAAGCCTGCGTTGAAGCCCGTGCACGAGACGGACGTAAAAGGCTTATCGGTCACGCCCACGTAGTAGGCTGTCGAATGGGTGGGGTACCACAACGGCACCGCACCCACGCGCCAGTTTTTGTAGGAACCGATCTGGTGCGAGTGATAGTGGTAGTATTCGCCCTCGGAGTAAACGATGCGTCCGAAACCGCCCGCGTGATAAATCTGCCGCATGGCGTAGCAGTCGGCACGATAGCTGGACGTTTCGAACATCATATACTTCAGCCCGGTGCGGCGCACCGTTTCGAACAGGCGGTTGGCGTCTTCCAGCGAACCATAAACGGCCGGAACGGCGCAGGCGACGTGCTTGCCGTGGTTGAGCACTTCGATGCAATGCCGCGCGTGGCTCGGTGCGTCGGTGGCCACGAACACGGCCTCGATGCGGTCGTCTTTTACTAGTT
>WGDQ01000202.1 GCA_015493185.1 Planctomycetaceae bacterium | reverse complement strand
GTGTTCCCCCGGCTCGAGGTGCCCCCGGCGCGTCGCATCCCATCCCATTCCATCTCATCGTAAGTGGGTTCGTTTTTGTGGCTCCGGTGGCTCGCGACCATTAGCTCCCAACTGCGCGAGCCACCGGAGCCACAAAAACGAACCCACTTACGATGAGATGGAATGGGATGGGATGCGACGCGCCGGGGGCACCTCGAGCCGGGGGAACACGGCCGCCACGGCACAATCGGGCGTGGCGAGCATTCGCTTTGCCCTGCCGTAGCCGGCGTGTTGGCATCGGGGTCAGTTAGCGGGCTTCCTCTTCCTCGCTGTTGCCCTCAAGGGCTACCTCGACGCCATCGACAAACCCTACCAGTTCGCGGCAGCGGACTGGGTGTTGCAGCTTGCGGACCGCCTTGGCTTCGATTTGCCGTACGCGTTCGCGGGTAACGCAGAAGATTTTGCCAACCTCTTCGAGCGTGTAGGCGTAGCCGTCGGCCAGCCCGTAACGCAGACGGATGATTTCACGCTCGCGGTAGTTCAAGCTTTGCAGCACGGAATTGATCCGCTCTTTGAGGTGATCGTGCGTCATTTCGCGTAGCGGATCATCGTCGTGTTCGTCTTCGATGAACTCGCCGAAGAAGCTATCGTCGTGTTCTCCAACCGGCTGATCGAGCGAAAGGGGCTGGCGTGTCATTTTCAGCACGCAGCGCGCCTCGTCGACGGAGAGGCCGGCCGCTTCGGCTGTTTCTTCCAGGTTGGGCTCGCGGCCCTCGTTCTGCACGAAATCGCGTGTGACATTGCGCACGCGACTCATGGTTTCGATCATGTGCACGGGCAGGCGGATCGTGCGGCTTTGGTCGGCGATGGCGCGGGTGATGGCTTGTCGAATCCACCATGTGGCATACGTCGAGAACTTATAACCCCGCTGGTGCTCGAATTTGTCGACCGCCCGCATCAGGCCGGTATTGCCCTCTTGAATGAGATCGAGGAAGCTCAGTCCGCGATTGCGGTACCGCTTGGCGATCGAGACAACCAACCGCAGGTTGCCGGCTGACAAGACACGTTTGGCCGCATCGTATTGTTCTTGCAACTCGATGGTACGTCGCACGCGCCGGCGAAGCGTGCTGGGCGTATCGAGTGTCATTTTCATCAAATGCCGCAGCTCGGCGCGAACGCGCTGAATCTCGTCGCCCGGTCCGCGTTGGCGACGAAGTTCGGTCAACTGCCGGTGCAGAGCATCCATGCGCTGCGAGATCTCTTGCAGCGTGGCCATTAGCGGCTGCAAACGCGTGGTTCGCAAACCGAGCTCCTCGACAAGCCGTACGGCCTTGCGCCGACGCAGCACGAGCCGACGCCACGCAGCACGTCGTTGCTTCATGGGGCGGCGACGATGAATGACGATGCGAAAATCGCGGGCGTTCTGCTGCAATAGATGATTGAGCGTTTTCAGATTGGGCGTGATACGCCGCATGACGCTTTTTTTCTCGGCCGCATCGGTCACGGAAACATCGACGGTGCGATCAAGGCGCAGGCTGCCGTCGCGCACTTTGCGCAGCAGGTTTACCGCCTCTTGCAGCATGTAGTCGCTGGCCAACATGCTGTCGCGATAACGGGTGCGTGTTCGATCGATTTGCTTGGCGGCCTCGATTTCCTGCTCGCGCGTCAGCAGGGGAATTTCGCCCATTTGCATCAGGTAGATACGAACCGGGTCGTCGATGCGGCCCGAGCCACTTTCGCTTTCGATCGTATCGTCGCCGTAGATGTCTTCGCTTTCGTCAAGCGGCAGCTCTTCGACCAGGTCGGGGTTTTTTTCGTCGACGGTCAACTCGGAAGCCGGTGCCGACGGGCGGGTTTCGGCCGGAGTGGTTGCGTCGATGGCTGACTTGCGCGTCGAACGCTTGCGGCCGCTGCGCCGGCGTTTGGACAACGATTTCGATGTGGCAGATGACGTGGATCGCCGGGCTGCAACGCTGTTTTTCCGCGTGCCTTTTCGCAAGGTCCGCTCCTTTTTCGTGTTCAGAACGACAGGGACGACGGGAATGTGGCTCTGCGTAGGTGCGGTAGGCAGGATTCGCACGTCGAGTGCCAACGCCGCAGGAAGGCACCAGCCCTTTTCCCTAAGATCATCCTGAAACACGACTTAGAGCGAACAACCGCCTGCTCGGCGCGATGCCTCCCGACGCGGAAGTTGTTGCCCGTTTGCATCACCGTCCCTGCGTCGTGTTGTGCGCCGGCATCATCCGCTGATGTTGATACTGGTCGTATCCGGTGATGGTTCGGTGATGGTTCGCTGGGCAGGCTGCCCGTATTCGTGCCACCACGGCGCACCGAGTTGGTCGAGCCAATCGGAATCGGCTTCGACGGTGGTTCCCAAAAGCGGCGTTGCATAGGCGAGCGGCGAGAACGATTGTGATACAATTCAAATTGTGCGCGGCGCAGCCCCCAGAAGACGCTCTGACTTACTTTGCCCGACCCCGCGACGTCGTCGAAACGGCGTAGCCTTTTGCGCCTGTTCGACAAAGAGCTCTGGCACCGGCCATGCCGATCGGTTGTTTTGCGCTGCTGCGCGGATCCGAGGTGCACGATGTTCGGCGCTATGTTGGCCCTTGCGGCGAGCCTTGCCCGGCATCGCGGGTTTTTTCACTCATCTCAGGCAGGAGATTTCGCCGTGCATTTGGTCAGCAGACATCTGACGCGTTTCGTTGTTGCCACACTCATAGCCGGCCTGTCGATCG
>WGDQ01000201.1 GCA_015493185.1 Planctomycetaceae bacterium | reverse complement strand
TTCGTGTCGCGTTCAGTTCGTTCGAATCCAGCACATGGGAAGGTTCTTTTCGTGAGCCAGCGCCCCGAGTCCCGCTCTCGTTCTGCGGTTGATAACACATCGTCGTCGCCGTCGCAGGGGCCGGCCTTCCGTACGCGCCGCCGTGTCGAGTGGGCCGACACCGATGCGGCCGGCATTGCCCACTTCACCGCGCTGTTTCGCTACATGGAAGAGGCCGAACACGCGCTGCTGCGCGAACTGGGCCTGAGCGTCTCTTGCCAGGACGAACAAGGACACATCAGTTGGCCCCGCGTCGCGGCACATGCCGAGTTCCTTGGTCCGGCCCGATTCGGCGATGTTCTCGATATCGAAGCGGCCATCCGGCGCAGGGGAGAAAAAAGCGTCACCTACCGGTTCACCATCTCGTGCGAGGGCCGCCCCGTGGCTCAAGGACACGTGACGGCCGTTTGCTGCCGTGTGGGCAGCGGCCAGAATGGACTGCACGCCATCGCCATTCCCTCCTGGATCGGCGAACGCCTTGCACGATTCGAGATCGATGGGAACGACGCACCCGCCCGTGCCGACACTGCCGCCACCTCGGGCGGTCCAACCGCCCCGAACGCGCGGCGCTCCGACGACGCCGGTGCTTCGCCCGACGCTGCTGGTCCGACATGACAACGCCGTATCTGGAACGACTCGCCGCCGGTTTGCTCGAAGGGGCGGCCCGCTTGCCGCGGGTGCAAACAGAACGCCATGCCGCGTTTCTCCTGCAAGCCCAACAGCCCGATGGTGGCTTTGCCGGCCGCGAAGGCCCCAGCGACCCCTACTACACCAGCTTCGCCCTGCGAGCCGCCGTGTTGGTCGGCGCGCTGCGGGACGAAGTGGCACACCGTGCCAACGCCTTCCTGCAAACCTTGCCGCTCAAGCAGCTACCGCTTATCGACCTGGTCGCGGCCATCTTCGCCGTCGCCACGCTCGACCGGGCCGGCTACCCCAGCCCGCTTTCTGGTGCCAACTCGCCGTGGCGTCGCACCGCACTAAGGCGGCTGGCAGCACAACGTCGACCCGACGGCGGTTTCGCCAAAACACCCCAGGCACCCACGAGCAGCACTTATTTTTCTTTCCTTGCCACCATTGCGCACGAAGCGCTGGGCCGCACGCTCGAACACGCCGAAAGCATGGTTCAATTCATCCGCAGCCGGCATCGCGACGATGGCGGTTTCGTCGAGTTCGGCCCCATGCCCCGCAGCGCCACGAATCCCACGGCCGCTGCCGTGGCCGTTCTGCACCAACTCGATGCGCTCGACCGCCCCACGCGCGAAGCAGCCGCCCGGTTCTTATGTGGCATGCAAACCGACGAAGGCGGCTTCTCGGCCAACACACGCATCGGTCTGGCCGATCTGCTCAGCACCTTCACCGCATGGCTTAGTTTGAACGACCTCGGACACACCGAGGCAATCGACATTCAGCGGCTGGCACGCTACGTTGAATCGTTGCAGCACACCAGCGGCGGCTATCGCGCCGCCACATGGGACGATGCTCGTGATGTAGAATACACGTTTTACGGCCTCGGCACCGCCGCCCTGCTAGCCCGAGACACGCCGCCCGGCACGTAGATTGCCAGGCCCGGCTCGACTCCGGCATTGCAACCTCGGCCTGTCACACTTTCGCAAACATCCTGAAAAACGTTGTTGCTTCCCCGGTCGCCTCTGTTGACACAGGCAACCGGCACCAGCAATCGAACACCATCCCACGAAGCGCCACAACACGAATCGCAAGGCACCAACGCATCCCAGCGCATAGGTCACGCGGCAATGCGCAGCACGCCTTCGCAAAAAGAAGACGCAACGTGCAATCGACCGATTGCCGCTTTTTTTTCCAAAACACCCCCAGCTTACTGCACGCAAGCAACACACGGCCCGGCATGAGCACGCTCAACGTCGAACACGTAAGCAAGGAATTCCCGACGCGTCACGAGCCGCTACGCGTGCTGCGTGACGTTTCGATCGAGCTTCGCGACGGCGAGAACCTCGCGATTCTCGGCCCCAGCGGGTCGGGCAAAAGCACGCTGCTGCACATTCTGGGCACGCTCGATCGGCCCACGCAGGGCGCGGTGCGTTTCAACGATCAAGATCCCTTCGCCCTCGACGAGGCACAACTGGCCGCGTTTCGCAACCGTCAGATCGGATTCGTCTTTCAAGACCACCACCTGTTGCCACAGTGCACGGTGCTGGAAAACGTGCTGATTCCCACACTGGCCTTCGGCACCACGACCGACGAGCAATTAGATCGCGCACGGCGATTGATCGATCGCGTGGGCCTGTCGCAACGTCTCGACCATCGGCCCGCCGAGCTTTCAGGCGGCGAGCGCCAGCGCGTGGCCATCGCGCGAGCCTTGGTGTTGCGCCCTCAACTGCTCTTGGCCGACGAACCCACCGGCAATCTCGATCACACGACGGCCGCGGCCGTGGCCGACCTGCTGTTGGAACTTCAGGCTGAAGAACACACCATGATGATCGTCGTCACGCACAGCCTTGCGTTGGCCGCTCGGCTCGATCAGCGCCGGCAGCTCGACGACGGATGTCTTGTAAACGCCCAAGAAACAACCCCCTCGGCCGGCAAATCTGAGCACTCATGACCAGGCCAGGCTGGTCGAGCAAGCAAGCCCTCCGATAATCACCCCAACGCGTAGGCACGCAAACAATCGTCCAGTCCGACAACGACCAAACCGAACAAGAACAAACAGTCAGTCCGACAAACGGACGAACACCGAAAGAACGTTCGCAAAAACCATCTTCCGCGAGCAAGCATTGCTCGGGCCGTCTCGCCTCGCTGCGGCTTTTCTGCACGTTGGTCCCATTCCTACCATGTCACGTTGGCGTCTGATTCGCGAAAGCCTGACGCACTACGGTCGCTATCACGTGGCCGTGGCCCTCGGTGTGGTGGCTGCCACGGCCGTGCTCACCGGCGCGTTGGTTGTTGGTGATTCGGTGCGGGGCAGTCTTCGTTCGATGGCGCTCGATCGGTTGGGCCGCATCGACCATGCGCTCGTCTCCAGCCGCTTCTTTCGCGCACAACTCGCCGACGAACTCAGCCGGCACGATGGTTTCGCCCAATCATTCGAAGCAGCCGTTCCTATCGTGCTCGTCTCGGCCACGGTCGAGCGAGCGGCCACGGCTCCCGAGGGCCACGGCGTCGCAACCACACGCTCGGGCAATGTCACGCTGATCGGCTGCGACAAACGCTTTTGGTCGGTGGGCCGCGGCGGTCCGCCCCAACAGCCCGCGGGCGATCAGATCGTGCTCAACCAAACCCTGGCCGACGACCTTTCGGTAGCCGCCGGCGACGAGGTGTTGCTGCGTGTCGGCTTCCAGAGCGATATTCCTCCCGACACGCCGTTGGGCCGCAAAACCGAAACCGTCCGATCGCGTCGGCTGCGCGTCAGCCACATTGTGCCGTCGCGGGGATTGGGACGTTTCGGCCTGCGTCCTAACCAACAACTTCCCCACAACGCCTTCGTCGCGCTTGCCACGCTGCAAGACATGCTCGAAAAGCCCGGTCGGGCCAACGTGCTGCTCGTCAGCCGCCGCCCTCAGTCAGACGAATCGCCTCCGCGCAGCTCGGCCCGAATTGAAAACAACCGTGGCGGTTCTTCGCCCGTCCGGCGCCGCGGCCACAACGCTTCCGACGGGGCTCGCACAGGCGACCTGAACGCTTGGCTTCGCCCGCGTCTGACGGATTTGGGCCTCGACCTTCGCCGTTTGGGGCCGGGCCACTGGCAACTTACGAGCCAGCGTCTGCTGCTCGATCCGGCAGTGGTCGAAGCCGCTCAGCGCGCCTTCACCGCCGCAGGACTCGAAACCCGACGCGTGTTCACCTACCTGGCCAACCGCATCGCCTCGGCCGATCGCGAGATTCCGTATTCCACCATCACCGCGGCCGACTTCGATCGTCCGCCCCCGTTCGGTCCGCTCTATACGCCCGACGGTCAGCCCATAGGCCCGCTGGCCGACGACGAAATCGTGCTCAACCAATGGGCGGCCGAGGCCTTGCAGGCGGAACCTGGTGCGACAATCGAAATCGACTATTTCCAGCCGGAAACCACGCATGGTGTTGTCGCCGAATCGACCGTTCGGTTGCGTCTGAAGGCGATCGCCGCCATCCGTCCCCCGGCAGTTGGTCGCCACCTCACACCCGAAATGCGTGGCATCACCGACCGGCTCACGATGGCCGACTGGGACCCACCCTTTCCGTTCGACAGTCGACGCATCACCGACCGCGACGAAAACTACTGGGACCAATACGGCACCACGCCCAAGGCGTTCATCTCCCTGCGACGCGGCATCGAGCTTTGGCGCAGCCGTTTCGGGCAAACCACATCGCTGGAAATCGCACTTCGGCCCGATCATCCACCCGGCCAGCCAGAGCCATCGCTGGAAGAATTGCAAGCCCGCTTGCGCGAAACAATCGATCCTGCCTCCCTGGGCATGGCGTTTCGGCCCGTGCGACGCCTGGCCCTGCGCGCTTCGCGCGGCACCACGGCCTTCGAAGGGTTGTTTCTCGGCTTCAGCTTCTTCGTCATCGCCTCGGCCGTGCTGCTCATTGTGCTGTTGTTCCGCCTGTCGATCGATCGACGAGCCAGTCAAATCGGCATGCTGGCAGCCGTTGGCTGGCCGAAGCGGCGGATCACGCGCACGCTGGTTGCCGAAGGAACAATCGTCGCCCTTGCCGGCGCCGCGGTGGGTGTGGCCGTGGGCGTGGGCTACGGATGGCTCATGCTCGTGGGCTTGCAAACATGGTGGCTCGATGCCATTCGCACTCCGTTCCTGCAACTGTTCGTCAGCCTCCGTTCATTGACAATCGGCTACACGGCCGGGCTGGTCGTATCAACGCTCACCATGCTTTGGTCGCTGCGCCAACTGCGCCGCCTCGCACCGCGCGACCTGCTGGCCGGACAAACCACCGCGCCGGAAAGCGCTTCCGCCGGTCGTCGTTCGCCGGCCCGCGCGGTCGGCTGGTCGCTCATCGGCCTGGCGCTCATCGTGGCCCTTGCAGCCCCGATGCTCGAGGGCGATGCCCAAACCGGCGCTTTCTTCGGCTCGGGGGCACTCATTCTTATCGGCATGCTGCTGGTTGTTTGGTGCCAATTGCGACAGGCCGCACTGGGCACGGTGATCGTCCGTGGCCGGCGTCGGCTTATCGGACTGGCCATGCGCAACGC
>WGDQ01000200.1 GCA_015493185.1 Planctomycetaceae bacterium | reverse complement strand
GGGTTTTGCTACTTCGGGAAAATCAGCCGACGGAAAGTTACATGCTTCGTCCACCATTCTTCTCAAAAACGTCTCTGCGGCTTCAAAATGCGATCCACACGTATGCGAAGCCCGTTCGATCATCTGTGACTCACCCGGTAAAATATCTTTTGGTCTCATAGGCCGTCTGTCCCCCATGTCGATATAGGCGTTTTTGGTTGGGCTGCAAAAGCTGGTGCATCCGCTCTCAGCCTCCGCATTAATGAGACAAAATACAAGCCGCCATGCCCACGATCGGATCGTTCCAGCTCGATTTTCAGCCGTTCCCGCCCGACGGGGGTTCGTTGCGGGTTGCAGCGGTGCCGTGGGAGTGCGAGACGTTCGGCTTTCCGTTCTTTCAAATCGAGGTCGATCGCGTGCCCCCCGAGCGGCTCGCGATGCTCGTCGGGCAGTGGTTGGCCACGCTGCCCGACGATCAGCCGGTGTTCGTGCAAACCGCGCTGCCCACCAACCAACTCGATCGCGCGGCGGCCCTCTGCGGCTGCGGCTTTTATCCCATCGAGGTGTCGTACTTCATGCGGCTCGCCCTGAACCAAATGTCGGCGCCCACGGCCGACACGGAGGCCACTTCGTCGTCAGGCGAATCGGGCAGCGCGGCGGTCCGCTCGGTCGGCCGCTTGCGCGAGGCCCAACCGTCCGATCTGCCGCGGCTCGAGCAGTTGGCCGGCTCGGCCTTCACGGCGGTTCGTCTGCACGTCGATCCGCATCTGCCCCGCGCCGCCTGCGACCGCCGCATGCGGCAGTGGGTGGCCAACAGCTTCCACAGCGGCGAGCAGATTCTGCTCTACGAACATCGCGACTCGCGCGAGGTGCTCGGCTTCGTCTGCTGCCAGCCCAGCAGCCGAACCGAAGTGTATTTCAGCCTCACGGCGATCGACCCGGCCTGGCAGGCCAGCGGCTTCGTCATCCCCATGTTCGAGGCCGCCTTTCGCCACTGCGCCACGCAGGGCTATCGCACCGGCACGCTGCGCTGTTCGGCCAACAACCGCGGCAGTTTCAACCTTGCCGCATCGCTCGGCTTCCGCCCGCAGCAAACCGTCACCCGCTTCCACTACTTCCGCCCGCCTCGCGGCACCACCAACACCCCGGCCGCGCCGGCCCCCACGAACCGCCCGAATCGCCAGCGCTGAGAAGGTGCCTTCCCAATCGCTTCCAGACCCAAAGATTGTGAGCAGGCGATTCATATCAACGAGCGCGAAGCAGGCGGATCCTCCTCGGACCGCTCGATGCAAACCGACGACGCGACGGTGGGCTTGCTCGCGATCGAAGCCGGAATTGGACGCTGAAGACGCCTTCTGAAGCTCAGGCCCGCTGCCGCTGCTGCGCTGCCAAGTCGATCTGACAACCGGGCGTGTACCGGCCCGATCGCCGCGGGTGTTATTCGGCTTCGGCCAGCGTTTTTTTAGGAAAGCGATCTTGCACGGGCTGCACGTGCATGGTGGACTCTTCGCGCAGGGCTTCCATCGCGCGAACGGCGGCCAGTGCGGCCTCCATCGTGGTGATGCACGGCACGCCATAGGCCACGGCCGCCGCGCGAATGCGCCCCTCGTCGGTACGTGCCCCTTTGCCGCTGGGCGTGTTGATAATCAATTGAATCCGCCCGTCGATCAGGTAATCGAGCATGTTGGGGTTGCCCTCCTGAATCTTCTTCACCCGCGAGACGGCAATACCCGCCTCTTCGAGCGCGCGGGCCGTGCCCTCGGTGGCCACCAGCCGATAGCCCATCGCCACCAACCGGCGGCCCAGTTCGACCACGTGGGGCTTGCCCCGCCGGGCCACGCTCAAAAATATCGTGCCCTCTTGCGGCAGCACCACGCCGGCGGCCAACTGGCTTTTGGCAAAGGCGATCGAAAACCGCTCGCTAATGCCCATCACCTCGCCGGTCGAACGCATCTCGGGCCCCAACACAATGTCGACCCCCGCAAACCGACTGAAGGGAAACACGCTTTCTTTTACCGAAACGTGCGAGGGAATCGGGTCGCGGTCGATTCCCTGCTCGGCCAGCGAAACCCCGGCCATCACCTTGGCCGCCACCTTGGCCAACGGCAACCCTGTGGCCTTGGCCACAAACGGCACGGTGCGGCTGGCGCGTGGATTGACCTCGAGCACGTAAACGTTGAACCGGCCGTCCTCTTTTTTCACGGCGTACTGCACGTTCATCAGCCCGCGCACGCCCATCTGCATCGCCAGCCGCCGCGTGGCTTCTTTGATCTCCTCCACCACCGGACCCGGCAGGCTATAGGGCGGAATGCAGCAGGCCGAGTCGCCCGAGTGAACGCCCGCCTCTTCAATGTGCTCCATCACGCCGCACACCACCACGCGTTGCCCGTCGCACACGGCATCTACGTCCACCTCAGTGGCATCTTCCAGAAAGCGGTCGATCAGCACCGGCTGACCCTGCGCCACCACAAAGGCTTCGGCCACAAACCGCTCGAGTTGCACCGTGTCGTAGCAAATCTCCATGGCCCGACCGCCCAACACGAAACTCGGTCGCACCAATGCGGGAAAGCCCACCTTGTCCGCCTCGCTGCGGGCCTGCGCCATCGTGCGGGCAATGCCGTTGGCCGGCTGCTTCAAACCAACCCGGCGCAACAACTGCTGAAACTTCTCCCGATCTTCGGCATCCTCGATCGTATCGACCGACGTGCCCAGAATCGGCACGCCGTGCGTCTCCAGTGCCCGCGCCAGATTCAGCGGCGTTTGCCCGCCAAACTGCACAATCACCCCGTCGGGTTGCAAGCGGTCGTAAATGTTCATCACGTCTTCGGCCGTCAGCGGCTCGAAGAACAGCAGATCGCTCGTGTCGTAGTCGGTGCTCACCGTCTCGGGGTTCGAGTTGACCATGACCGACTCGATACCCATCTCGCGCAGCGCAAAGCTGGCATGGCAGCAGCAATAGTCAAACTCGATCCCCTGACCGATGCGGTTCGGGCCACCGCCCAAAATCATGATGCGTCGTCGGCCCGGCTGCTTAGCCGGTGTTTCGTCTTCCTCTTCATACGTCGAGTAGTAATACGGCGTATAGGCCTCGAACTCCGCCGCGCAGGTGTCAACCGCCTTGAACGTGGCCACCACGCCACGCCGCTTCCGTTCGGCCCGCACCTCTTGCTCGGTGGTGCAAAAAAGCGTGGCCAACTGACGGTCGGAAAAACCGAACTGCTTGGCCTCTCTGAGCTGAGCATCGTCCACGGCGTCTAGCGAACCGGCCGCCCGCAGCCGATCTTCCATCTCGACCAGTTCGGCCAGGTTGTCGAGAAACCAGGGGTCGATGTGCGTCAGTTCATAAATCTGATCGACCGACATGCCCGACTTCAGCGCGTAGCGCAAATACCAGACCCGTTCGGCGTTGGGCGTGGCCAGCTTCGCGCGAATCTCCTCTTCGCTGGGCTGCTGCGGCGTGCCCCACAAATCTTTGCCATCGCAGCCAAAACCGAAGCTGCCCACCTCCAGGCCCCGCAATGCCTTCTGGAACGACTCTTTGAACGTCCGTCCAATGGCCATCGTTTCGCCCACGCTCTTCATCTGCGTGGTCAGCGTGGCGTCGGCCTCGGGAAACTTCTCGAACGCGAACCGCGGGATCTTCGTCACCACGTAGTCGATCGTCGGCTCGAAACAGGCCCGCGTCTCGCGGGTGATGTCGTTGGGCAGCTCGTGCAGCCGGTAGCCCACGGCCAGCTTGGCCGCGATCTTGGCGATCGGAAAACCCGTGGCCTTCGACGCCAACGCGCTGGAACGGCTCACGCGGGGGTTCATTTCGATCACAATCATCCGCCCCGTGCGCGGGTCGATGGCAAACTGAATGTTCGATCCGCCTGTTTCCACGCCGATCTCGCGAATCACCGCGAGCGAGGCATCTCGCATCCGCTGGTATTCCTTGTCGGTCAGCGTTTGCGCGGGAGCCACGGTAATGGAATCGCCCGTGTGCACGCCCATCGGGTCGAAGTTCTCGATCGAGCAGATGATCACCACGTTGTCGTCGGCGTCGCGCATCACCTCCATTTCGAACTCTTTCCAACCGTGGATCGACTCTTCGACCAGCACCTCGTGCACGGGCGACTCTTTCAACCCCCGCGAAACCAGCGCGTCGAATTCCTCACGGTTGTAGGCCACGCTCGACCCGGTGCCCCCCAGCGTGAAGCTTGGCCGCACCACGCAAGGCAAACCGATCTCGTCGGCCACGCGGCGTGCGTCTTCCAACGAACGAACCGTGCGACCCCGGCATACCTCCAGGCCAATGCGTTCCATCGCCTCTTTGAACAGCTCGCGCTGCTCGGCTTTGGCAATCACATCGGCCCGGGCCCCGATCATCTCGACGCCCAATTCTTCCAGCACGCCCTGATGGTGCAGGTCCATGGCCAGATTCAAGCCCGTCTGCCCACCCAGGGTTGGCAGCAGTGCGTCGGGCCGCTCGCGACGCAGAATCTCGGCCACCACGTCCCAGCGCAAGGGCTCGATATAGGTGCGGTCGGCCATGTTCGGATCGGTCATGATCGTGGCCGGGTTCGAGTTGACCAGCACCACCTCGTAGCCTTCCTCGCGCAGCGCCTTGCACGCCTGCGTTCCGGAATAGTCGAACTCGCACGCCTGACCGATCACGATCGGACCGGAGCCGATCAGCATGATTTTTCGGATGTCGTCTCGTCGTGGCACTGCTGATTGTTCCCCTTGTCCATTTACCCGTTGTGCCAGAGCAGCGGCGCGCACGTGCAGCGCCGCACCATTCGCGTTGGCTTATCAATTCACAAGACAACCGCTCTCCGCACCGCAGAAGCAGAATAGGTCTGCCTCATGCCCGCTTCATCCCCCGAGTTGCCATTCGGCACCCGAACCGCCGCGCGGGGTCCCGCGCCCACGCACTCCGGAAAACCCGCCATCCTGAAAAGCCCGTCGATACCGGCCGACCGGCGTCTACCGGTCCGTGGCAAGCCGATGCCGCCCTCCGCAGCACCCACGGGTCGCCCAGCGACGTCTACAAAATTGCCCCACGATAACACGACCTTCCCAACAGCTTCAAGCATCGCACATGCGAATTGCCCAACGATTTGCATTCGGCTTCCGTTCGGCGGGCTCTCCCCCGGCTTCAGAGCCCTCGTTCCTTTCCTCTTTTTTTTTTTCTCTCCGCCTTGTTCGGTTCTCTCTTGGAACTCGTCTGACGTCATTATTCTTGTCCTGTCTTGTCTGACGTTGTCTTTTGTCCTTTCCTGTCCCTTTCTCTTTCTGCTCGGCTTCTCCCTCGCTCCGGACTGCTCGCGCTTGCCCTCGCTCGTCTTACCCCCCACTTTTTGTTGCTCTCCTTCAAGCTACACGCGAGTTGAAATCTCCGCCGGGCGTTGCTCCCGCGGTTTTCGTCAAATCAGGTGGCCCTCTTTGATTTTTTGACCCGAGCCGCTTTTTTTCGATCGGCCTTTCTGCCGCGGGGGGGTTCCGCCTCGCTTCTCGTCGCTCGCTGCGTTTTTTCGATTCGTCGGCTCGTGGTGCAACTTCTCGCCCAATGCCTCGCCGCGGCTGGGCAGCGGGCCGCACTCGGCCAACGATGCCCGCCGATCCGAAAGGGCTCGCCGCGGACTGCCCGGCCCGATTTCCCAAATTGTAGGCAGCCGCCGCACCGGCAGCTTGCCACCGGATCGTTCGCCGGCAGCGATCCGGTCCGCTCATGCCGACCCGCCGCAGCATCGAATCCCGCCCCCCCGGACGCCGGATCGCCCGACCCGATTGGCCCGCTTTCGGCCCGCTTTCGGCCCGCTTTCGGCCCGCCTTTGGCCCAACTTTGACCCGCTTTCGGCCCACAGCACGCTTGTTTTCTAGGGCCAAATGACGCAATGCACCGCACCGAACACCCCCAAAGCGCGGGAGACGCCGCACCCGCCATCCCCGTTTGCAGGCCGCTTCTCGGCCAGATCGTTCACCCCATATCCACCGCCCATCTGCGGCCTTACCGTCCCGCCCCCGCACCGCCCGTCGAACCGCCGGCCTCGACCGACCGGCCGGCCCTTTCTCCCGGGCGGTGGGCCGGTCGTTCCCCCTGAAACAATTGCGACGATTGCAACGGTTCGGTGCGTTGACAGCTTGTCGTAAGCCGTTTACAGTAAATGTGTTGTATTGATTTTCCGCCAGCCCCTTCGGTGAGAAAGCAGTAGCCGCACCGTGGCCGAAAAAGCATGGGCAGGAGTCTTCAGCGAGGCGACGGATCGCCGTGTCGAAAAGTTCACCGAAAGCATCAGCTTCGATCGCCGGCTGTATGCGCATGATGTGCGCGGCTCGATCGCCCATGCACAAATGCTGGCCAAAGTCGGCCTGATCACGCCCGAAGAGTGCCAGCAAATTGTGCAAACACTCGAGGACATTCGCCAGGAAATTGAGCACGATCGTTTCCCGTTCGATATCTCGCTCGAAGATGTGCACATGCACATCGAACGGGCATTGATCGACCGGCTCGGCGATGTGGGACGAAAGCTGCACACGGCCCGAAGCCGAAACGATCAGGTTTCCACCGATCTGCGAATGTGGTGTCGCGATAGCATCGATCAGCTCGACCGTCGCCTGGCCGACCTACAGCGGGCCTTCGTCGATCGGGCCCAGTCCGATCGCGACGTCATCATGCCGGGCTACACGCATTTGCGTCGCGCGCAGCCGGTGCTGGCCGCTCACTACTGGCTGGCCTACTGCGAAAAGTTCCAGCGCGACCGCGAGCGTTTGGCCGACTGCCGCCGCCGCGTGAACGTGCTCCCCCTGGGCACCGCCGCGCTGGCCGGCACCAGCCTGCCGATCGACCGCGAACTGGTTCGCGAGGCACTCGGCTTCGACGACTGCATGGCCAACAGTCTCGACGCTTCGAGCGATCGCGACTTCGTCGTCGAGTTCACGTTCGCCATGACACAAATCGCACTGCACCTCAGCGGCTGGGCCGAAGAGTGGATTTTGTGGTCAACCACCGAGTTCGGCTTTTTGCAGCTTCCGCAGGCGTTTTGCACCGGCTCGTCGATCATGCCGCAAAAGATCAACCCCGACGTGCTGGAGCTCATTCGTGGCAAAACGGCCCGCGTGGTAGGCGATTTGCAAACGCTGCTCGTGCTGCTCAAGGGCCTTCCGCTGGCCTACAACCGCGACTTGCAAGAAGACAAACCACCGGTGTTCGACGCCTTCGACACGGTCGATGCCTCGCTCGAGTTGGCCGCGCCGCTCGTGGCCGGTGCCCAGCTTGATCGGCAGGCGATCGCCGCCCGACTCGATCGTGGCCATCTCGACGCCACCGCGCTGATGGAACACCTCATCCGCCGCGGCATGCCGCAACGCACCGCCCACGGTGTGGTCGGCCGCCTGGTTGCCGAGGCACTCCAACGCAACGTCTCGCTTGCCGACCTCACATTGGACGAAATGCGGGCCATCGAACCGACGCTCGACGAATCGGTTTACGACGTCTTGGGGCCCGAAAAAGCCATCGCCGCGCTCACCAGCCACGCATCGTCGGCCCCGCAAGAGGTCGATCGGCAAATCCGTCGCTGGCAGGCACGGCTCAACCAGCCGGTGGCCGCGCCCGCGTAACTCAAGAAGTCGGGCGGCAAAAAAAAGAATCCCGTCACACACGCAGCGACGAAACACGCAACACGCAGCTTAAAAACAACAGGCGTTTCCGCGCCCTTGAATCTGGCAACGATCTCCCTTTCTCAAAGCAAAAAAACAACAGTAGCCCGATTCAGCGACGCACACGCTGGCTCAAAAAAACAACCCATTCATCCGGGCCGGTTTCGCCGGTCCACCCTGTTTCGGATACAGACCTCGGTTCGTGTCTTCGCCATCTCCACTTGTTTTGTCCGTTTTCGTTTCTGACCGACTTCCGACCTTTATACTCC
>WGDQ01000199.1 GCA_015493185.1 Planctomycetaceae bacterium | reverse complement strand
CTCGAAGCGCCCGACTATCCATGGGAAATCGACGCCGCATTGGCTGCTCAGGGTGAAGCGTTGTTCGTGCAGCACTGCGCTGAGTGCCACGGCACCTATGGCCCGGATGGCGAATATCCCGAAAAGACCGTTCCCATCGACGAGGTAGGAACCGATGCCACGCGCCTGCGAGGCATGCCGCGTAGTCATCGCCGCTTTTTCGCTAACAGTTGGTTCAGCGATGGCGGACGCCTCGAAGTGATTGAAGACCCCGAAGGCTATGTGGCCCCGCCGCTCGACGGCATCTGGGCATCGGCTCCCTATTTCCACAACGGGTCGGTTCCCACACTGTGGCATGTGATGCACGCCGACCAACGCCCCACGGTATGGCGACGCACAGAAGATGGCTACGATCGCCAGCGAGTTGGGCTCGAAGTCGAGACGTTCGATGAACTGCCCGCCTCGGTACGCCGCGCGGACGAAAAGCGCACCTACTTCGACACTCGACTGCCGGGCAAAAGCGCAGCTGGTCACACGTTTCCCGAAGCGCTAAGCGAAGACGAGAAACGAGCCGTGCTCGAATATCTGAAGACGCTATAGCTATAGCTTCGCGACGCGGCCTGGCGACCTGGGGGGGTCGAATCCGCGCCCGTCGCTGACCGGCGACTCGCCAGCCACCAGCGGCCGACTGATTATCGGCGGCAGCGATCTTTGGCTGCCGGCGCGTTTGTGGGAGCGGCGGCATGCCATTGCCGCGCGCTCCCGGCAGATCGCGACGCTTCGCGAAACGTTACAACGGCTTGATGCGAATGTTTTTCCAACGGCATTTGGCCCCTTTCGGCCATCCTTTGCCGCCATGAACTTGCACGGCAATGCGACCGGCCGGCCCGAGCGTGGCAGCTACTTTTTCCGCGTCGAAGCCCTCCTGCGTGTAGCGCGTTGCGTCGAACACGGTGACTTTGACGCCATTGATCCACGTGGTGATTGTTGGTGGGTTGCCCACCACGCGAATGCGAGCCGTGTTCCAGTCATTCACCTTCCACGCCTTCACCCAATCAGGCCCGGCAATGTTATAGACCGAGGCCGGCGGATTCTTCCGGGGCCGCGTCGTTAGTGAGATCAGCCGACCGTCTTCGACCTTTCCAAAGATGTCGAAGGGCCGGTTGTTGAAGCCGCCCACTCCCTCGCCGTAAATGTGCCCCACGTTGCCACCATCGTGGTAATCGACCATCATCTGGTAGCATTGCCCTTGATCGTTTCCTCGCAAAAACACGCCGCTGCACACGCCCCAGTCGGGCTTCATATCGATCATCAGTTCAAAATCGCCGAATGTCCGATCGGTGAGCAAAATGCCGCCGTTGCCGCTTCCCGGTGGATCTTGCTGGCCTACCAGCACACCGTCTTCCACAGCCCATTGCCCTCCGGTTCCATGTCCGATTCGCTTCGGATTCTTATGCCACCCACTCAGGTCGCGACCGTTGAATAGTTCGATCCAACCGTCGTCTGCCAAAGTGGCGCCGGGCAGTCCCCCGATGAGTGTGACGGCCAATACGAATACGAAGGATGCTTGGAACAGAGAACGCGACATTTCGATTCGATCACGCGATGACGGCGTGCCCGTCGGGTTGGTTGGCAAAATGATATGGTCAGGCAGGTCAGGCATTTCGTTGGTTCCCAGGCAGGCAATGGGGACGTAAAACACGATACAGAGAAACCGGTCGCACCCGATCGCACGCGGCGCGATGCGCAAGCGTTCAGCGTTTGTGGAAAAATGCTTTCGCTCTCGTCGCCGCCACGCGACATCAGGCCCCGGGTTCTGTTTGTCGACTCTAAACGGCCCGAGAGGGAAGTCAAGCCAACTCGAACGTGGCGCTGCGCCAGGGTACACTGAGCCTCCCGTGCGGCAACGCGAAAAAATGCATACGTCACGAGCCGAAAAACAACGCCCGGCCCCCTGCGGCTTCTCCCAGATTCCCTTTGCCCGGCGGCTAGCCGGTGGCTTCTGCACGCGTAGACGCGCAAGAGACGTCAGATTTCTTCTTTCCTTTGCGGTACCGATTCGATGCTCGAACGGTTTTTGATCGTCTGGCTCTGCGTGCTCTCGCTGTTGGCCTATGCCTGGCCCGGTTTGGTGCCACCGACGTGGGGCGACCCGTTTTCGGCAAGTGCTGCCGCGCTGTGGGGGCTGATCTTCGCCGCCATGTTCAGCCTGGGCTGGCTGCTGCCACGCGACGAATTTCGGCATGTGGTCGCGCGATGGCCCAGCGTGCTGGCGGGCACCGGAGTGCAATACACCACCATGCCCCTGCTGGCGTACGGCTTGGGCCGCCTGTTGCGGCTCGACGAGGCCTCGATGATCGGCCTTATCATGGCCGGCTGCGTTCCGGGCGCCATGGCTTCGAACCTGCTGACGCTGGTGGCCCGAGGCAACGTTAGCTATTCGTTAAGCCTTACCACCACAGCCACGCTTTTGTCGCCGCTTGTGGTGCCCTGGGTATTGGGTTGGCTATTGGGCCAACAGCACATCGATTTCCCGGCCCTGGAAACATCGCGTCGCCTGGCGTTTTTCGTTGTGCTGCCGGTCGTCGTCGGCCATCTGCTTTCGCGGTGGCTTGGCGAAGCACGTCGGGCATCGCGGTTCTTCGCGCGTACTGCCGCCACGGTTGCCCATGCGGCCATTCTTTGGATCATCGCGGTGGTCGTGGGCTTGAACCGTGAGCGGTTGGCCGCGATCGAACCTCGCTTGCTTGTTGGACTGGTTGGGTTGAATCTCGGCGGCTACGCGGCGGGTTGGCTCGGGGGGCGGCTGCTGCGATTGCCATCCGCGATGCGACGCGCCTTGACGCTCGAAGTGGGCATGCAAAACGCCGGACTGGGGGCCACGCTGGCCGCCACGCTGTTTGCCCATCAGCCAGAAACCGCCATCGGACCGGCCATGTATACGTTCGGTTGCATGTTTACTGGAACGGTTTTGGCAAAGCTCTGGGCCAACTCGCCCGTGAACAGCGCAGCGGCACCCGGCATTTCGCTCGAAGGCTCCCCATCGCTTGCCCCCTCGACCGACGATGCCGTTGGTCGGTCGCCGTTGACATAGTCGTTTCTTCGAGCGACGCAATCGGCATCAACGGGCGAGCCGCAGCGTCAGGCACCTTGTCACAGGTCGATGAATTCAACCTGTTTTTCGAATTCCCGGTTCCAGTCGATCCAAGCAGCCGAGTTGTCGGCCAGACGGCCGGGATTGACGATTGTCGTATGAGCCACACGGTCGATGCCGCGCGAGTCGGTTGGGCCGGCCACGACACACAGCTTTGGATGATAGCTGTCGATCAATTCGCCGGCCAACGTGTTGCCTTCCTTGCCGCCGAGCTGCCCGTTGGGTGGAACGGCCAGCAGCAGAACCTTCTGGGGTTGATCCGCGGCTTCGAGTTCTCTCAAGTAGTACTCGGCCGTTGTTCGCGAACAGCGAATTGTGGGGGCACCTCGGTCTTCGTCCTGAGTAAGCTCGCCCCCAACGCCGGAAATCGCCACGTCGCGGTTGGTGGCCACCACGTTATGCACCACGTGAACGCCTGCCAGCTCGGCTTCGACGTTGATGCCTGCCCTCAGAAATAAGCTCAGCGGAACGTCGTTGGGACCAGGAATGACCATCGCCTTCGCTTCATTTTCCCCCAGAACGGCAAAGAACTTTTCCAGCAGGTCGGCGTCGGCTTTCCCCCGCTCGGCGGTCGGGTCCAATATTCCGCCGGCAAAAAGCACCGCGTCAGGTTGTCGCTCCCGAACGAGCCCTACAAGCCTTTGAATCGCCTGCTCCTGGCCGAGAATGCCAGCACATGCCAAGAAGGTACGCATCTTACTCCCTCGCTTTCTATGTTTTGTTCTAGCGGTTCCCGTCAGTTATTCGTCCCATGCATCTCGCGGCGAATTCATGCCGCAAAACCGTTTTGCTTCAAGCCCTTTGCGGTATCAGGATCAGAAATGTCCGTTTCAGGCTACCGGCTCCAGCACTTGCCTCGGTCTGCGCAGTGACGCGTGGCACAACGATGCTATCGCGCAGAGCCTGGCACTCGCCGGTTTGGTACGTCTGCCTACTCGGTCAGCAAGGAGCACGTTTCGTACCAAATGCGCAGCTTGGCAAAGGTAAGCCCCAGCCCTAGCGCCCGGGAAAATATCGAGAGAGATCGAGGCTATCTCCGCCGCCCATTCGATCGCCAAGAACTTGCCAGGCGTCTCCTGCCGTGTGGTCGTGCCGAGTGTTGCACGGCCTTACACACAAACGCCAAGCGGCTATCTGGCCGAGCGTGGCGCAGGATTGCGGTATCGACGGGCCACAAATGACGACATTTCACCGCAGAGGTCGCAATCCAGCGGCGGCTCGCTCTCGGTTCAACTGGTCGATTGCCGGTGGGTACCGCTTTAGAAGTCGCGTCAACTGAGATGCCGTTGTGCCCAACTGCTGGGCTGCCGCTCCGACGTCGGCCCGATGCCATGCCAGCACGTCCAGGGCTTCGGCCAACAGTGCTGGGAAGTTCCAATGCCGGCGGCTGACCGCGATCCGCCCATCGCGACAATGCGCACGCCACATTTCGCTCGGGGCGGCATCTGCTGTTTGAGAACAACGCGCGAAAACGGCCAGTTTCAAACGAAGTCTGCGGATGGCAATCTGCCGGTTCTCGGACTGGCTCCGACGCTCAGATGCCTCGGCTCGCAGCCGCGTCGGGCGATGCTCAATCACGACGGCTGTTTCCGTTTTGTTGCGGTGTTGCCCGCCCGGCCCCCGCCGACGACCGGTCCAGAGGCGACATTGGGCCAGCAGCAACTGCTCCGGCAAGGTGGCCGGATGGGGCGCGGGCACGTTCAGCGTGGTTTCTGTCATTGGTTTCGCCTCTCGGCGAATCGGAACCTTCTTGCACGCCAACCGCCCCTGGCAGCGAGGAGAGCCAAATCGAGGGGGAGCCCCCCCATCTCAAACAGTCGCAGACTGATCGCGCCTTCGGAGATTCAACACCGCACAACAGCCGACTGCGCGTCGTAACATTCGTTTTCTAAAGGGATTGCGCCCCGTTTCGATTAGCCTTGGTGCCTAGGCGCACAATTGCTATTCTTGCCCTGCAAAATCGAGCGTTCTTCTTGCATTCTCCGCCGTTTGTTGGCAACGCCTCGCACCCGGGGCAGCCTCCTTGGCGCGGTAACGGGAGTCTCCTTAGATGCGGCACCTTAGTTCTTTCTACATCTTCTGGTTGGCCGTGTTGCTAGCGTGCAATAATGCACCCTGGTCGGTGGCCCAAACGGCAGTGCATCCGCCTCCGATAGCGGCCAACGAGGCCCTTCAGCGGCTGCCGCTTGTGAACGAATCTGGTGGTCCGCAGGGTGGGCAGATTGCTCCCCAGGCCGGGCAGGTTGCCCCCCAGACCGGAGCCCCCGTGTTGGCGGCCCCTCAGGCGATATCGTCGGTGCCGTTGCCCGAAGGCGATTTGCCGGCTCCCGACACGGCACAATCGCCGCCAGAAACACCGGCAGCCCCGTTTCACAAACAAACCGCCGAGGAGGTCGTCGAGGCCGAAGCAGACGGCTCAGCCGGTAGCGGCGAGGAGCTGACCGATATCGAACCCGAGCCGGTCTATTCGTGGTACGACATCCATTATTGGTTTCCACCCAAAATCTGGGAGGCCAGCATCGAACTGGGAGTCAGCGGGGCAGAAGGAAACTCCAATACGCTCAACACTCATGTGGGTGCGAATGCCAAGCGGACAACCGACGTACAGATTCTAGAACTCGATCTCACGTACACGAATAATACCTCGAATTCGATTGAGACAGCCAACCAAGGGCTGTTCACCAGCCGCTACGACTGGCTCGTGCCCGAGTCGGCCGCTAGTCTGTTTATCAACAGCAGCCTCGAATTCGACCGCTTTCGCGCGTTCGATCTTCGTTGGGCAGTGAACCTGGGCCTCGGCTTCTCCGTGATTCGCAACGAGCGGACCACGCTGGCCGGACGCTTCGGCTCAGGTGTGTCGCAAGAAGTAGGGGGGCCCGACGAGCAGTACGTACCGGAAGCCACATTCGGGCTCGATTTCTCTCACCAGATCAATAAGCAGCAAAAAGTCGCCATCAAGGTAGACTACTTTCCCGATTGGCAAAACTACGGCAGCTTTCGCGTGAATACGGACGCCGGTTGGGAGATTTTGCTGAGCGAGCCCATGAACTTAAGCTTGAAACTCGCCCTTCTCGATCGCTACGACAGCACACCCAACGGCGCCGAATTGAACGATCTGAATTATTCGCTGCTGCTGCTCTGGAAACTGTAGCGGTGGCCCTGGCCGTGCCTTTGCCCAAACAGCCCACTGAAAAAATCCCTCGGGGTGTACACGACTCCCATGTTGCGGCCACGCACGACTTTCTTGCGTCGGGAAAGACAACGATGGAGAAGGCAAACCAAACAGTAGGGCTGGTTGGCCTCGGCCTGCTAGGAACGGCGCTGGCCGAACGTTTCCTTTCGGCTGGTTGGCAAGTCATCGGGTTCGATGTCGATGCGCAGCGCTGCCGTAAATTGGTGACGCTCGGCGGCACGTCGTTGGGCAGTGCGCGCGATGTTGCGGCGCAGCAACCGCCATTGCTCGTGCTCTGCTTACCCCACAGCGGAATTGCACGGCAGGTTGTGGCGGAAGTCGAACCTCTGTTGAACGAATCGACGATGATCGTCGACACGACGACCGGTTCGCCCGAGGTCTCCCAGGATCTCGCGCGGCGCCTTTCCCAACGCGGCATCGACTATCTCGACGCAACGATCGCCGGTTCAAGCCAGCAAGCACGCGAGGGCGACGTGCAGGTGATGATCGGCGGCCGCGCAGAAGCCGTTGACCGGGCGCGAGATCTCATATCAACATTTGCTCGCCAAATTTATCATGTGGGCGACAGTGGCAGCGGCGCCCGCATGAAGCTGGTCGTAAACCATGTTTTGGGGCTGCATCGGGCGGTGCTCGCCGAGGCGTTGGTTCTGGCCGAAAAGTGCGGACTCGATGCGCAGATGACCCTTGAAGTGCTTTCGCAGGGGCCGGCGTATTCGCGGGTGATGGACAGCAAGGGTCCGAAGATGATCCGCCGCGAGTTCGAGCCGGCTGCCCGACTGAGCCAACACTTGAAAGATGTGCGTCTGATACTCGAACTGGGCGCTCGCTGCGGCGCACGGCTGCCGCTCGAGCAGGTGCATGCCGAATTGCTCGCATCGGTTGAAGACGACGGCTACGGGCAACTGGACAACAGCGCCATCCTCTATGCATTCCTCAGCAATTCTCCCGATCGGGACGAGAAAGGCTGACCGCTCCGGACCGTGGTCTGCGGGCGATGTTCTGGCATGTCAGCGCCGTGTGATGTCTACATACGACACACCGCGAGCAGTCCCATTTTCAACCACAATCGCCTCCAGCCGGGCCGCGCCGGTCGGCAGCGTCAGCGATTCGAACACGGCGTTCGTAGCGCCGGTTGCCAACGGAAGACGGCGCTCGATGCCAGCAACTTTCAAGATGGCTTCACCGTCAGCGGTCGCCTTCCTGAAGCGCAGCACCACGCGGTACGTCTTCGGTGTTGTGACATCGATTTCCCAGTACCCCAAGCTATCTGCTCGCCAGCCGGCACGCGGGCCACGCCAATCTTGAGGCGTTAGCACCACCGGGTCTTCGTGCGAAGTGCCGACGGCGATGCGAGGCGGATCGTAGCCTCGCGACTGCTGCATTGCATCGAACCAACGGTCGTAGGCACGTCGAAGCCTTGCGACGATTTGGGGGTGTTCGTCCGCAATATCATGCTGCTCGAACGGGTCGCGACGCATGTCGAACAGTTCGAATCGCGGATTCGGCAGTGGAGACGCATCTGAAACGGAGGCCGAGCTCACGAGCTTGTAGTTTTGTGTTCGCACGGCGCAGTTGCGATAGCGTTGGGGCACATCTCCACGGTGCCACTGAAAAAACAACTCACGGTCGGCCCAGTTCTCCGTCTCGCCTTTTAGCAATGGCAAAAGGCTGCGCCCATCGAGTCTTTGTTCGGAGCCGGGCATCACGCCGCAGGCTTCAAGCAGCGTGGGCACCAGGTCGATATGGGCTGCCACACGATCGATCGTCCGAGGCTCGACAACGCGTGGCCAACGCACAAAACATGGAACGCGAATGCCACCATCATAGACAGAGCCTTTTCGGCCTCGCATTCCGGCATTGTAGCGGGCGATTTGGGGTCCGTTGTCAGAAAGAAAAATCACGATGGTGTTATCCGAAAGCGCCAAGCGGTCCAGCGTATCGAGCAGCCGGCCCACGTTGCTGTCGATGTTGCTGACCATCGCGTAAATGCGAGCAATCGCATCCTGGTCTGCCGTACCGCGTAGCGGGTAGCCCCGATCGGGAAAGCGATCGTGCGCGAGATTCATGGCCCGATAGCGGTGGTACTCTGCCTCGGGCGCTTGGAGCGGCGTGTGCGGACAGTTGTACGGCAGATAAACGAACCAAGGGACATCGCGGTGCTGCTGGATGAACTGGATGGCCGCCGTCGTGAAAATGTCGCTGCAATAGCCCTTCGTGCGCACGGCCTGGCCATTGCGTTGCAGCACAGGGTCGAAGTAGCGATTGCCCGGCGGGTCGGCAGGCTGCCCGATGCCTCCGCCCCGATGCACGAGGCTTTGCTCAAAGCCCTGGTCGATAGCACGCATCGGGTAGTTATCGCCCAGGTGCCATTTGCCAAAAATGGCCGTACGGTAGCCGGCAGCGCGCAACAATTCGGCAAGCGTCGTTTCGTCGGCGTGCATCATCGAACGGCCGAGATACGTGTCGACGACGCCCGTGCGGTAGTTGTACCGCCCGGTCATCAGGCTGGCGCGTGTTGGCGAGCAAACCGGCGACACATAAAACGATTCGAAGCGGGCGCTCTCGTGCGCCAGGCGGTCCAAACGCGGTGTTTGAATGACCGGATTACCATGAACGCCCAAGTCGCCGTAGCCTTGGTCGTCGGTCATAATCAGCAGAACATTGGGCCGGTCGGCCGCCGTGTCGGCCCAAGCCGCTGCTCCGCCGGCCAGCATCGTGATGAGCAGGACGGCCGTACACCACGAGAGCCAAGCGCCCGCCCAGTGCGGCCGCCAAGCACCCAATCGGCTAACGGAAGAATCGTTGGCCAACGGCCATTTTCGTAAGCGATGGCGAATAGTCACGGCGATGGCACCTTGGAATAACGCGATCCATGCCCGGCCAGAAGCGATGACGAACGCCTGGCGGATCTTGCGAGCATATCGTTGTTGCGGCGAAGCAGCGTTCCGCTTCTCAAGAAGACCTGGTCTCATACCGTGCAGAGCGCTCGGCCTACCCGCTCGGCGTGCCTGACGTGCTTGTTTCAGGTATTCCAAATCATGCAGGCGCTTATGCTCTGTTTGACCGACCAGTTTTGAGCAGCTCGCCAGCCGCTACGATCGGGCACTGCGACAACAAACCGACCGCAGCCCCATCGCGTGATGCTTTCACGTGCTCACGTGCATGCGGCCCGCTGGCCTTGACATTTGAGCGCAAGGGGGAAAGTCGGACCTCGGACTACAGAGCGTCGGACAACTGCTGTTCTACTCCGCTAGGGCCAGATGTCACGCGTTGGCTGGTTGCTCCGATTCGCGATCTCGGATGCGATCACGGTTCCACTGCTGGAACTCTTTTTTCAGCTCGCGTTTCAAAATCTTATTCGTCGGTCCCTTGGGCAGCTCGTCGCGGATCACGTATTGCTGAGGATGTTTGTACTTGGCCAGATTCGCTTCGATGTGTGCGGCCAGTTGCTCTTCGGTGATTTTCTGCCCTGGCTTCAAGGCGACAAAGGCGATGATCTGCTCGCCCTTGGCTTCGTCCCACGCACCGATCACGGCGGCCTCGGCTACCTGGGGCAATTCGTAAAGCACTTCTTCGATCTCCCGTGGGTAGATGTTGAAGCCGCCCTTGATGATCATGTCCTTCTTGCGGTCGACGATGTAGAAAAACCCTTCCTCGTCGCGGTAGCCCATGTCCCCCGTGTGGAACCAACCATTGCGCATGGCTTCGGCGGTATCTTCCGGACGGTTCAGGTAGCCTTTCATGATGTTCGGCGCGCGGATCACCAATTCTCCGATTTCGCCAACCGGGAGCTCTTGGTCGTTATCGTCGAAAATCCGCATATCTACACCCTCGAAGGGAATGCCGATCGAGCCGGGCTTGCGGCGTTCCGGGCGGTTGATGCAAACGCTTACGGTCGTTTCGGTCATGCCGAAACCTTCATAAATCGGCACGCCGGTAAGGGCTTCCCACTGCTTCAGCACTTCAACCGGCAGGGCCGCGCCGCCTGAAACACAGTATCGCAGCTTCGGAAACTTCAAATCCTGAATACCGGGGTGCTTCAGGATATAGAAAAACATCGTCGGCACACCGGCAAACGATGTGATGCCATCTTCGGCCAGGCTCTTCACGCAAGCTTCCAAATCGAATCGCGGATGCAATTGCACCGCCGTGCGGTTGCGGATCGACGCGTTCAGCACGCCATTGAGTGCAAAACAATGAAACAGCGGTAGCACGCACAGCGCCTTGTCGTCTTCCTCATACGGAAGAATCGACTCGAACATGTCCAGGTTGGCCATGATGTTGGCGCCGGTGATTTGAGCGCCCTTGGGCTTGCCGGTTGTGCCTGAGGTGTAGAGCGTTTGAATCGGTTCCGCCGGGTCGACTTCGACCGGCGAAAACGTGCTGGCGTCTTTCAGCAACTCGTGATAGGGCTTGAAGGGTTCTGTCTTGGCCCCCACGACAAAGACATGCGGCGGATTGGGCAAATCTTTGATCGCCTCGGCCACGTTGGGCGCGAACATCTCGTAGGTCACAATCGCCCGCAAGTTGCTGTCTTCCGCAATGTATCGTATCTCCGGCGGCTGAAGCATGACGTTCAACGGAACCATCACGCAGCCCGCCATGTTGATTCCATACTGCATTGCGACAAAAGGCGGGATGTTCGGCAACATCACCCCCACCGACGATCCCGGTTCGATTCCTAAATCGACAAGGCCCGCCGCCACTTGCTTCGCCTCGTGTGCCACCAGGCTGTATGGGATCTGCATCCCCTGGAATTCGATGGCAATTTTATCGGGGTTTTCTTCGGCCGCTTGCAGTAGGTGATCGTACAGACGCATGGATTAAGTAGCTCCCGCACAAATTGGTGAAGAGAAGAT
>WGDQ01000198.1 GCA_015493185.1 Planctomycetaceae bacterium | reverse complement strand
GAAGACGAAGAGCCCGATCTTCTCGAAGAGCCGTCGCGTGCCTGGGCCGCGTTGTGGTCGCCGCAGGTATGGCTTTTGGCCGGCTCGCTGCTGGGCGTGGCCGCCTTGGGTTGGTATGCCACGCGTCCTCCCTCTGCCGATGCATGGTACGAGCGGCTCACGCGGCAAAGCACCGATGCCACGCCCGAGTCGTTGCTCGAAACGGCCGAGGAAGCCCGGCAATTTCTGGCTACCTTTCCTGACGATCCTCGCCGCGACCAGGTCGAATCGCTCTTGGAAGAAACGGAGCTGATCCGCCTCGAACGCCGCTTGGAACGCCGCGCCTCGCGTCTCGCCAAGTCGACGCGTTCCGCTTCGCTTTCGCCCGTCGAACGGGCCTACCTCGAAGCGATCGCTCATGCCCGCATGGAGCCCGAGTCTGGCGCGGTCCGACTGCAAGCGCTGATCGACTTGTTCGGGCCATTGGCTGCCGAGTCTGGCGATCGCCTCCAGCAGCGATGCGTCGAACTCGCGCGACGTCGATTGAAGCGGCTCGAAAGCCGCATCGTCCGGCAAGCGCAAAGCGAACGTCAACTGCTCAGCGAACAGCTCGCCCGCGCCGCGGCACTCGCACCCGATCAACCCGATCAGGCCCGCCGCATTTGGCAGGCCATCGTACGGCTCTATGGCGCGAAACCCTGGGCCGAACCTTTTGTCGACGAGGCCCACGCCCAGCTTCGCCGCATGGCCGCGAAAGCCGCTCCCGCTTCTAGTCCCACCGATTCCGAGTCGGACAACACCGATGATGCGAAGGCCTCCGAGCCCTCTGAATCGCAGCAGCTCCCGAACGAATCGTCTCGCGACTAAAACATGAACGACTTCAGCACAATCGCCCCGAACACCAACATTGCAAAAGCGGAGGAGGCCGAAACCAAAGACGCCAAATCAGAGGCGACGCCAAATGGCCCACCAGCGCGCGTGGGCGTGAAAGACTCGCGCCGCGACGCAGCGCCACGGTAACGAACGGCCTGGCCACAGGCTTGCCGCGCGAAAGAGTTTTCGGCTTTGCCCCCGCCGAGGCGGCCGCCTTAAACCGGCATGCCGTGGCTCACAGCCGAACGAAATGATTTCACCGTTCGATTTAGCGGGACTGTCGCCGCAGCGTCTTGCTTTCGACGGGCCAGCGGCTCCACGCTGTGGTGCGACTCGAATTCGCGGGCGTTCATTTGGTTGCAGTAAGCGTCGCTTGTTATAAATAGAGCGTCCGTAGTTTTTAGAACCAGCGGACGAAACGCGTCTGAACAGCCGAGACAAGCGGTTTTTCCGCAAGCATTAGACGTTCTGTCCGTTCGCTCTTATAAATGGAGCGTCAGTAGTCGGCTCGGTGTTTTTCATGCAACGCTCGCTCGCGTCAGGGCCGCAGAATCTTGAAAACGGCTCGAATGGGGAGATCATGGTGCTTGCTCGCAGTTATGGGGTTCCATCCATGTCGCCGATTCTGTTCAGGTGGTTGCGTTGTCCGAGATGGTTGTGCTGCTTTGCAGTGCTTGTCTCGATCGGCTGGGAGGCTCTTCCCTCGGCGATCGGTGCCGACACGGGATTGGTGATCTTACCGCAACAATTGGTGCTTCACGGCCCTGAAGCCCGGCACCGCGTGGTTGTGCAGCAACGCAAGGGCGACGTGCTCGGCAGCCAGGTTGTCGAAGGCATCGAGTGGCGCTCTTCCGCTCCAGAGGTGGCCACGGTCGAGGGCCAGTTCATCGTTCCTCGTGGCAACGGCCAGGCTACGATCGTGGCCCGATGTGGCCAGCTCGAAGCCAGCCTGGCGGTGCGCGTGGTTGGCATGCAAGAGCCGTTCCACTGGAGCTTCCGCAATCATGTGCAATCGGTGCTCGCCAAAATGCGGTGCAGTTCCGGTGCCTGCCATGGGGCGGCGGCCGGCAAGCACGGCTTCAAGCTCTCGTTGCGCGGCTACGATCCCGAGGGCGATCACCTGGTGCTCACACGACAGATGCGCGGGCGTCGCATCGTTCCGGCCGATCCGGCACGCAGCTTGGTGCTTACCAAACCCAGCGGCATGCTCCCGCACGGCGGCGGCGTGCGATTCAAGCCCGACTCGTTGGAATATCGCGTCATCGCACAGTGGATCGCCGATGGCGCGACCGGTCCCAAGCCCGACGATCCGCGGCTCCAACGGCTCGAAATCGTTCCGCAGGCCGTGGTGCTCGGGCCCGACGACTCGCAGCAATTCATCGTGCGGGCGCATTTTACCGATGGCCATGTGGAAGACGTGACCCAATGGGCCAAATACACCTCGACCAACCAATCGGTGGCCGATGTCGACGCGCTGGGCCATGTCAGTATTTCGGGGCGTGGTGAAGGCGCGATCACGGCCTGGTATCTCAGTCAGGTGGTTGTCGCCACGGTTACCGTGCCCCACGACCATCAAATCGACCCGCAGGTATTTGCCGACGCGCCGCGCAAAAACTTTATCGACGAATTGGTGCTCGAAAAACTGCGGCGGCTCAACCTGGCCCCTTCGCCCCCGGCCAGCGATGGCGAATTCCTGCGTCGTGCGATGCTCGATACGTTGGGCGTGCTGCCCACTATCGACGAGACGCGACAATTTCTCGAAGATGCATCGCCCGACAAACGCGACCGGCTCATCGAACGCCTGCTCGAGCGGCCCGAATTCATCGATTATTGGGCTTACAAATGGGCCGATCTGCTGCTGGTCAATTCGTCCAAACTGCCCAAGCCCGCCATGTGGGCCTACTACCGCTGGATTCGCAGTCAGGTGGCGGCCAACACCCCCTGGGACGAGCTGGCGCGACGATTGATCACCGCCTCGGGCAACACGTTGGAAAACGGAGCCGCCAACTTCTTCGTATTGCACCCCTCGCCGGCTGAGCTGGCCGAAACCACGTCGTTGGCCTTTCTCGGCATGTCGATCGGATGCGCCAAGTGCCACAACCATCCGCTGGAGAAATGGACCAACGATCAATACTACGCCATGGCCAATTTGTTCGCCCGCGTGCGCGCCAAGGAAGCGCCCGGCACGGGCAATCGCACCATCTTCAGCGCCGCCCGAGGCGATCTGGTGCAGCCGCTGCGTGGCAAACCGCAGCCGCCACAACCTCTCGACGGCGAGCCCTTGCCGATCGAGCAACCCGGCGACCGTCGCCAACATCTGGCCCGTTGGCTCACCTCGCCCGAAAACCCGCTCTTTGCCCGCGCCATCGTCAACCGCGTGTGGGCCAATTTTCTAGGCGTCGGGCTGGTCGAAAACGTCGACGACCTTCGCCAAACCAACCCGGCGAGCAACGAAGCGCTGCTCTCCGCACTGACCGAATATCTGGTGCAGCACGATTTCGACCTCAAGGCCCTCATGCGGCTTATCCTGAGCTCTGCCACCTATCAGCGTTCGAGTATCGTATTGCCTGAGAATCGGGAAGACGAGCGTTTCTATGCACGCTACTATCCGCGCCGCCTGAAAGCCGAAGTCCTGCTCGATGCCTTTTCGCAAGTGACCGCCGTACCGACGAAGTTTCCCGGCTATCCCGAGGGGTGGCGGGCCCTGCAACTGCCCGACTCGAACGTTTCCTCCTATTTTCTGAAAACCTTCGGCCGCCCGGAACGTGTCATCACCTGCGAGTGCGAGCGGACCGACGAGCCTACCATCGTACAGGTGTTGCACATCTCCAACGGCGATACCCTGAACAAGAAGCTGGCGGCCTCCAACAGCCGTCCGGCGCAGTGGATCGAGGCCGGCTATTCCGATGAGCAGATTGTCGATGAGTTGTACCTGCTGGCCCTTTGCCGCCGCCCCACAACAAAAGAACGACAACAATTGCTGGAGGTGCTCCGCTCCACACCTGCCGAGCAGCGTCGCGCGGCGATTGAAGACTTGTTTTGGAGCGTCCTCAGCAG
>WGDQ01000197.1 GCA_015493185.1 Planctomycetaceae bacterium | reverse complement strand
GTATAAGAGACAGGGCACGATCAGCCCGCGCAAACCCTTATCTTTGGCCGCGGCAATCGCCATCGACAGCGCGCCTTCGACCTGCCGCGTGCGGCCGTCGAGCGCCAACTCGCCCACCACGGCGTAGTCGGCCAAGCGGTCGGTTGCCATTTGAGCGCTGCTGGCCAACAGGCCCAGCGAAATGGGCAGATCGAACGATGCGGCCTGTTTGGGCAACTCGGCCGGGGCGAGATTGACAACAATGCGGTCTTGGGGATGCTGAAAACCGATGTTGACCAACGCCCGCTCGATGCGGTGCGTGCTTTCGCGCACGGCGGCCTCGGGCAGGCCGACCAGCACGGTTTTGGGCAGTGCGCCGGGCGTGATGTCGACTTCGACCTCGACCGGCAGGGCGTCGATTCCCAAGAGCGAATAGGTTTTCAGCTTTGCCAGCATGCTGGAGGCGCCCCCTGTTGTCCGTGGGAAACGGGCTGAGCAAGGCCCGGGACGAGCGTGAAAACAGCGATGGCATTCCCGGGCGCCGCTCGTCGGGCACATCGGTTGCCACACGCCCGAACCGGTGCATTGCTTTGCGTCGAACGGCGTCGAGATGGCTGCTTCATGAAAAACGTTCGAAATTCGAATCGGGGGCGGCCGCAGCGCGGTTCGCTCGTCTTGGTGCACGGGGTGTTGTCGCCGCGTTGTCGCCGCACCACTCGTTGATCTCGTTGACCTCCGTTGATAGACGGCGGCCAGCGGTCGTCTCACACAAGGCGATACGGCGATACACCGCGCAAACCGCGGCCGACGGGCTAGACAGGCTATGTGCATCGCCCCAATGCGCTGTAGGCGCCCTCGCCGAGCATATCGCGAAACGCGCGGCCTGATCGCGCGGGGGCGGGCGGCGTCATTTTGGGCCTCGGCGGCGCGCGAGGCAAACGTTTTTTCTCCACTTTTTTCGGCAGCTACTCACCGGTCACGGCAACACCCCGTGCTGGATCGTGGATCGCATGGCTCGTATACTGGAAACGTGTGATGCGGAGCCAGACGACAAGCGGCCGAACGGGGCCGTTCGTCGCACGTGGGAAGAAACCGGCGACCGGCAGGCGAGCCGGTCGGCCCGAGACAGCGGCAAACTCGACGGTTCATCTCACACGCGCCAGCGGCTTGCTGCCCGCCCAGGCAGCGCGAGCCCGTCTCAAGCGCTACGGGAGTGTCGCGTGACGGACCCATCCGAGAGGATCCGCAAGGAAGTGTATTTTCGCGGCCGCGTCCAAGGCGTCGGCTTTCGCTACACAACGGCCCGCGTCGCCCAGCGGTTCGATGTGCGTGGCTTCGTAGAAAACTTGCCCGATGGTCGGGTACTGCTGGTGGCCGAAGGTCCGCGCGAGGAGGTCGAACGGTTTGTCGAGGCGGTGGCGCACCGCATGGACCGCTACATTGCCAACATGCACTCGACCGAAAGCCCACCCACCGACGAGTTCGACGATTTTCACATCCGCTACTGAGCCAGCGATCGGTTTTCGGGCAAGCATTTCGACAGCCCAACGGAACAGAGTTCTTGTGTCTTTGCCCGCGCTGTTTGCAGCACGGCAGCACACCATGTCGGCATCGGGCGCCCCCGGCATTGCCAACCGGACCGGACCGGCGTGATGTCGCGTGGCCGAATCGTCCGCAGTGTGCCGGAACGCAGGATAATCGACGCGGGGGGCGAAAACGTCGGAGAACGAAAACAGGAACGACGGATCGAGCGAACCGATTGTTGCGAATCTTACGCCAGTTTTTGAGGAAGCATCGAATTGTTTGTGTCGAGCCAACTTTTGCCGATCGCGGCCGCGGTTCCATCGTGGCTGGTACCCGGGTGGGTCATTCTTGCGGGCGCGGCCGTGGCGGCCGTGGCGCTGGCTGCCTTGTACGGCCTGCTGCGTCTCATTGTGCCCAAAGTGGGCGCCATCGCCGCAACCACAGCCAAAGAGGTACTGGCCCAGCCGATGTTTTGGGTCACGCTGGTCATTGGTGTGTGCGCACTGATCGCCTTCCCCTTCATTCCATACAACACGTTCGGCGAAGACGTGAAGGTGGTGAAGGACTCGGGGCTGACGGTGATTATGGTGTTGGCCATTGTGCTGGGGTTGTGGTCGGCCAGCGTCTCGATTGCCGACGAGATCGAAGGCCGCACGGCGCTCACGTTGCTCTCGAAGCCCATTCAGCGATGGCATTTCGTGGTGGGCAAGTTTTTGGGCATCGTCGCTCCGCTGGCAATATTGTTCATTGTGCTGGGCTCACTGTTTTTGATGACCGTTTCGTACAAGGTGTGGTACGACGCCCGCGAGAACTCCACACCACGGCCCACGCCGGCGCAATGCCAGGCCGAAGTGGTGCAAATCGCTCCGGGGTTGGGGCTCGCGCTGCTCGAATCGATTGTGATGACCTCGATTGCCGTGGCCATTGCCACGCGGCTGCCCATGCTGGCTAACCTGACGATTTGTTCGACGATCTACGTGCTGGGGCATTTGGTGGCCCAACTGGCCCAATCGCAGGCCGGACAAAGCGGCATGGGGCGGGCCATGGTGCAGTTTATGGGGCTGTTGATCGGTACGATTCTGCCGAACCTCGACAATTTCAACATCTATGCCGCCATCACGGCGGGGCGCGAGGTTCCGCTAAGCTACTTGGGATGGGCCGGATTGTACTGCCTGCTTTACAGCACGGCGGCCATTCTTGTGGGGCTTGTCTTGTTTCACGATCGCGACCTGGCCTGATCTCTTGTGGGCGGCTGCGGCGAGCAAACAAGTGCCCCCCCTGCCCCTTCGAGCAAGAAAAACAACAAGACGATCGGCGCACCACCGCTCAGGCGGCCGCTGCCGACTCGACCACGCCGCTTTGCACGCGCTAAAGCGGCAGCGGCGGACCGGTTGGTTTGCCCGCTGACGAGCGCCCGGCGCATCGCGGGTGTGCCGAAGGGCGACGATGCCCGACGCGCCGAGCGGTCAGCGCTTTTCGGGCAAGCGATCGGCCGGCTTGTTAAGCTGATAGAATCTCTTCGAGCAGGCTGCGGCACCGAACCTCGGGGGCGCGAAACCCATCTGCTGGTGAAAACAACGGCCGCATTGGCGATGGCGAGCCGCGCGGCTCGCCGTTGGCTGGGCAAGAACGAGTTGTTGCATGTCGCTGGAACACTTTCATCGCGCGAGGCGCTACGCCCGACAACACACGGGCACAACGCCGTTGTTGCCACTGTTGGGCGTGCTGGCGGCCCTGCCGGTTCCGCTATTGTTGGTCGTGGGCTGGCTGCTCATTTCGCTGCTGGCCACCGGTGGCGACGTGCGCGTTCCGAGCTCGTTGGCCGAAGAGGTGGCCCACTGGGCCGGCGAACCCGACCTGCGACTGAACGACTCTGTGGTGTATGAAAACCGCGGACTGCTGCCCGTGGCCGTTCGCTTGAGCCAGGGGCATGCCGCGGCGTTGGGCATTGGCCTTTACCGTTATGTGCCAGGATGGCAACACAATGGATTGGCGCTCACCACGCTGGTGTTGCTCGGCGTGCTGCTGGTTGGCGCGTTGAGCTTTTTCACGGTGTTGCTCGATCGGGCCGCGCATCGCAGCGCTCAGCGGGCGGCAACCCACTTGCGATGGGCG
>WGDQ01000196.1 GCA_015493185.1 Planctomycetaceae bacterium | reverse complement strand
GTGCATCGTGCCGTTCAGGCCCTCGCTGAGGGGCAGTTGGTGGCATTTCCCACCGAAACAGTGTACGGCCTGGCTGCCAGCGCACTGAACGAAGAGGCCGTGGGGCGGCTGTTGGCCGTCAAGCGGCGGGGTGGCTCGCATCCCGTGGCGCTGGCGATCAGAAACCTGGACGAAGCTCTCGACTACGTGCCCGACATGTGCCCCTTGGGGCGGCGATTGGCTCGCCGGTGTTGGCCGGGACCGGTTACTCTGGTGCTGCAAGATCAACACCCCGACAGCCTTGTGATGCGGCTGCCTCCGCGGGTGCAACAGGCCGTGGTGCCTACCGGTTCGATCGGCCTACGGGTGCCGGCGCACGAGATCGTTCACGATGTGCTCAGGCTGTTGCCGGGGCCGATTGCCCTGACCAGTGCCAATCGGGGTGGCGAGCCCGACGCGGTGACGGCTCAGGAAGTGGTGGCCTCTCTGGGAGATGACGTGCAGCTTGTGCTGGACGATGGCCGCAGCCGCTATGCTCAGCCGTCGTCGGTGGTGCAAGTGAATCAAGGAACAATTCACGTGCTGCGCGAAGGCGTGGTTTCCGAGCAGACAATCCGCCGCCTATCGAGTTACTTCATCTTATTCGTCTGCACGGGCAACACGTGCCGTAGTCCGATGGCTGAGCAAATTTGCCGGCAACTGGTGGCCCAGCGGATGGGTTGCCGGCCCGACGAACTGGAAGACCGGGGCGTAATCATCGCATCGGCCGGCATTGCCGCTCCGATGGGGGCACCGCCTTCGCCCGAAGCGCAGCACGTAATGGCCCAGCGCGGCCTGGATCTGAGCGGCCATGCAACCCAACCGCTGACCGAAAGCCTGGTGCGCCAGGCCGACGTCGTGTTTACCATGACGCGGGGGCACCGGGACGCGATCGTCTCGCACTGGCCCGATGCCGCTGAGCGAACGGTGTTGCTGCGCGTCGACGGCGGAGACATCAGCGACCCGATCGGTGGCCCGTTGGAACAATATGCCGCCTGTGCTCAGCAAATCGAGCAGCAGTTGGCTGCCCGTGTGGCAGAACTTCCGCTACCTGGCGCGGCACGGTCGCAGTGAGAAAATCGGCCGGTGCGTTTCATTGCGGCGAGCCGACCGGGCCATCTCGCGTTACAATACGAGACAACGTCCGTTTTCGCACGTTGCTGGCGCTTGTGGCGCGCGGGTTTGTGGCCGATTGCAGCGCCGCTGTGTGCGGCCGATGTGCGGACTATAAGGCGAAGCCGTCGCGATCAGTTGGCTGCCCGGCACCCCTAGCGCAACGAACGGCCGGCGCCGCGGACGTTCGATACGGCAAAACGATGAGATTTTGCTCCGCTCATCGCGAGTGAAGCAGGAGTTGCCTCGCCGGTGGAGAGATGCGCGGCGAGGTTTTGCGACCGATTCGTATACTTCCCGAACGATGCAACCTCTCGTTTCGTCGGCGCTTTGTCGGCCAGGCGGGTGGCTCTGATAAGGAATCCTCACGATGCGTGTTGCTGTTGGTGCGGACCATCGCGGTTTCCAGACTAAAGAAAAAATAGTCGCTTTGCTCAAACGGATGCACCACGACGTGACCGACGTGGGCACGTTCAGCGCCGAGAGCGTCGACTATCCTGACATTGCCGCCGAGGTCGCACGGCTGGTGCGCTGCGGCGATGTCGACCGAGGCATCTTGATCTGCGGATCGGGGTTGGGCATGTGCATCGCGGCCAACAAAGTGCCCGGCGTCCGCGCCGCGCCCTGCCACGACGATTTGACCGCGGAGATGAGCCGCCGGCACAACGATCTGAACGTGCTCTGTTTGTCGGCCGACATGCTGGGTGAAAAGCTGATCGATCGCATGATCGAAATCTGGCTCACCACGCCTTTCGAAGGGGGGCGACACGAGCGGCGGGTAAAGAAAATCGCCCAGCTCGAAAAAAATCCGCCCGACTGCGGGAACAATACTGAAAAAACCGCGGGAGCGCCCGAAGCATCGTCCGACGCGTGAGCCGCGGTCGCTTGCGCCATCGAGTGGCTTGCATCTGGCGGCACATCGTGCGTCGTACGGGCAAAGGCCGAGCGATGGCTGTCCGCGTTTCGCTCTGTTCGCTGGCAGCCTGATCGCGCGGGAACCAGTCCAAGCCGCACGCCTCAAACCGCATCTGCTGCTTCTGCTGCTGCCCGCGACGCAACCGCATAGCGAACTACGTTGCGCCGCGCAGACAGCAGGCCGCGCAACGAAAGAACGGCGAAGCGAGCTGCAAGTCGGGCGAACCGCCGGCGCCTCCAGACGAGTCGGGCACCGAAGCGTGTTTGAATCGTGTCAGCGGTTGCGGTCTTACTTTTATTTTGCGCTGGCGGTGCTTGCCTGTTGGGCTTCCGCAACGCGACGGCGCAGGGCTTCCATGATGAGTGCGGCGGTTTCCGGCCCCACACTGTTGCGCTCGCCGTACTGTGGCGAATCGCGACCGTAGGCGTATGGCGGCTTCACGTCCCATTGTCGTTTGGGCACGATATAGCCCACCTCATCGCTGGCCAGGCCGATCAACAGCATTTTGTCATCGTCCGGCAGCAGGCTGGCCACGCACGGCTCGAGCGGCGCGTCGGGAAAATCGGCCCCCGGATCGGCCGGGTCTTGAAACTCACCGTAAACCAACTCGGGATAAAGCTCGCCGGGAATGCCGGCCAGGTGCAGTTCGCCGAGCCGCAGGTAGGTCACTTCGCTACGAAGTGCCACCGGCCCCTGGTAATCGCTATCCGGGGCGACGGGCTCGCCAAGGCGATCGACGTCGCCTGTCCAACGAAACGCGGGTCGTGGCAACACGCCGGCTCGCCTGGCGGCTCGAAAGCCGGCGTTGTCGAGCCGCAGGGCAATCTCGCGCGACGAGACCACCAGCGGCACCATGCAAACGGGCTTGGCCCCTTCGAGTGCCTGAATCGTCAGGTCGGCCACCGCATGGCCATACATCCGCATCAGGTCGAATGCGTCTTTTGCCAGCCAATTGCCCTGGGCGTCTTGGAATCGCTTGTTGGGCGTGCCCATCAGTCCGCCGATCGCGCCATCGAAGTAAACGACCGGCGCAGCAAATTCGGCCTCCAGGCGATCGACCGTATAGCCGTAGCAGTCGCGCGTGATGAGGCGGTTCTTGTCGGGCTCGATCGGATGGCTGTTCCACTGCACCAGTACGGCCAGCGTTTCATCGCGTTTTCCGGGGCGATGAAAACGAACGGTTCGCAACACGGGATCGAATACGTTCGGCAGCCGATAATCGGCCAGCAACGTCACGTCTTCGGCGGTGCCATACACGGCCTCGGCGGGCGCGGTACGCGATGCCGCCTCGCGCACAGCCCGAACAATGCCTTGGGCCACCTTTTCAAGATACTGCGGGTCGACGCCCGAGCGGTCGGGGGCGGGGCCCCAAATGCCCACGCAGTCGGGGCCTTCGTGCGTGTGGGTGCTGGCTACCAGCACATGCGCGAACTCGGGCAGTTGCTCGCGCACACGGCGCACCAACGGGTGCTGAACTCCGATCAGGTCGACCGCCACCAGCGCGATAGAGCGCTGACCATCGCGCAACACCAGGGCGCGGGCAAACAGCGGATCGTGAATGCCCTCGGCCGGACGATTCAGCTCATGACCGGCCATCCACACCGGATGCCCCTCGCGCAGCTCGGGTGTGATGTCAGCCTTGGCGGCACCTACCTTCAGTTGAAGAGACTCGTCGGCCGCGTTGGCGCGGCTCGGGCCGCTGCATAGGGCCAACCCGATTGCCATAGCGATGACGGCATGGCGCATCCGAAAGCCGGTCGCGCCGGCCTGTGCAATTCTCATCGTTCGCCAATCCTCTCGATGACGGGTCGTGGATAAACGTCTGCGTGAGCGCGTTGCGCGCCGGCGCTGCCGATGTGCCTTCTGCACCAACCGACCACCAACGTGTTGCCCGTCAACGCGCGTGGCTCACCGCTCGGCGCAGCGACCGGCAGGTTGCTTCAGGCCAACGCTTTAGGCTTCGGTTCCAACCACCGTAGCTGGTCGATCGGCCAGACTTCTACCAAGCTGGCCCGTGCCGGCGCGAAAGTCAAATCGACTCTGGGCGCGCCCCGTCAAACATCGACCCAGACTGGGGGTGGTTCTATTTCGTCTGCCGGACGCGGCCCGGCATCGGCCCGACCGCTCCCCTCGAGGCGGCTGATGGCTCGAACGGTCATGTCGTGATCGCAAAGAATTTGGCAGCTCAGCCGAACACCGCTCAGCCCCCGCTCTTCGAGCACCTTTTTCTCGGCCTCGGTCATTTTGGTGGGTTCGCCTTCGACAAACTCGACACGGCAGGTCGTGCAGCGGGCCTTACCACCGCAGGAGTGAAGCTGGTCGATGCCCGCCTCGTCGCAAAGGGCCAACACGAGCCGCTTGCCTGCGGGCACCTCGAATTCCCCCACGCCTTCGACGGTTAGTTTCGGCATAGATTCACGCTCCTTGGTTTTTCGTATCGATACGAACAAGTTTCAGGTTTTCCGCGTTTTCGCGTCTTTTTTCTCGCGCCCCCGATTCTCTTGTATCCCGACAATCGGTGCTGTGGCGCCGGAACGGTGCGAGATGCGCTAGTGAGCCGACGACGCGAACAAGCACGAGACAAATGCCCAGCAGTCTCGCGAGCTTCTTGTTTTGCATCGCCACCCGGGCGCATTCCACAGGCACGTTTCAATCGTCCGACCGGGCACTGGAACGGCTACCGGAGGCGATCGGGCCGTTGGAGAAAGTGGCGAAAACTCGCCGCTGCTCGGCTCCGGCGTTTTCTTTCGCCAACCAACCGTAGGGCAAATTGTTGCATCTGTACCGGAGCCCAACAAGCGGCGCACCGGGCGAACCGAGACGCTCGTTTGCTGGGCCGATGCCGCTTGGCGGCCCCCCACGCCGGCGGCAGCGACCTCGGAGTGCGGAGCAAAAGGGCCCACACCGCATATGCCCCCTACACGGAAATCGGGGAGTAAAAGAATGGTTTCGGCCACCACGCGGGGCGACTGCTGACGGCGCGAGCCGGACGGTGGAGCGCCGTGAATC
>WGDQ01000195.1 GCA_015493185.1 Planctomycetaceae bacterium | reverse complement strand
GTGCTGTCGTACGTCAGTCGTGCCTTGGGCACCGAGGGTTGAATCGCGCTGATCACGCTCGAAGCCGTATTGTGCTTGAGCGGATAAACCACCAGCTTGGGCGGATTGGCTTCCGGGGTGTCGGCCTCCAAACGCTGGACGGCCTGCCGGATCGTTTCCTGATCGGCCTCATTGGCCCAGGCAATCAGGACGGTGTTTGTCGGGTCGTAGGTCAGCCGCGCTTTGGGCACAGCCGGCTGTAGAAGCGACACAAGCGTCGAAGCCGCATTTTTGCGCAGCGGATAGGACGCAACCGTCTGCTGGTTCGCCTGGCCGATTTCGTTCTCGATTTGCTCGACGGCCTGACGTATGGTTTCGTGCTCTTTTTCGGTGGCGAAGGCCAGCAGGTTGGTGTTTGTGCTGTCGTACGTCAGTCGTGCCTTGGGCACCGAGGGCTGAATCGCGCTGATCACGCTCGAGGCCGTATTGTGCTTGAGCGGATAAACCACCAGCCGCTGGTCCGGTTGCGTTACGACATCTTTCTCAAGTCGTTCTACTGCCTGGCGAATGAGTTCTTGATCGTGGGCATCTGCCCAGGCGATAAGATTGCGGTTCGTGCTGTCGTAGGTGAGCGTTGCGCGAGGTACGCCAGGACGAATGACCGAGATCAGATTCGAAGCGGCGTTTTGTTCCAACGGGTACACGGCAATGGTACGGCCGCCCTGCTCGGTCGCAGCCGCTTCTATTTCGTCGATTGCCTCCCGCAGGGCTCGATGTTCGTCCTCTTTGGCCCAAGCGATGAGATGTCCGGCCGTGCTGTCGACCGCCAAACGAACGTCGGGCAGCGTTTGCCGCAAAACGGCGGCCACCGAACTCGGGTCGCTGTGCTGCAAGCGGTAGACGGCGATCCGCCGCCGATCCTCGGGGCGCGGTATGTTCTTCATACCCTCGACCGTGGCCTTGACCAGCTCTTGCTGCTGCGGAGTTGCCCAAACCGCCAACTTGCCGCTGCCCGGGTCGGCCGCCGCACGGACTTCGGGCAGCGCGTTTCGGAGAATTTCCAACACGACACGTGGATCGGCATCATGCACCGTATACACCTGCATCACCGGGCGTTGTGCCGGATCGACGGTTGGCTGCAAACGCTCGATCACGTCGTGCACAACCTGCTGGTCCTGGTCGCGGCCCCACACAACCAGCGATTTAGTCGTGTTGTCCTGAAGCACGCGTACATTGGGCAGCAGCGTGCTAAGAACGTTCATTACCAGTGAACTGTCGGCCTCGTTCAGCGGATGCGATAGCAGCTTGAGCTGCTTTTCTTTCGGCATCTCGACATCCATTTGCTGAATGGCCGCCTCGATGGTTTGCAGCTCTTCCGGACGGGCACGCGCGGTGATGCGGCTATTCTTGGCATCGAGCACCAACTGCACATGTGGCAGCAACGTCTGCAAAACGCTGAGCACGCTTTGAGGATCGGCGTAGCGGATGGCATACGACGCAACGCGAAGCTGTGCTTGCTCGCCCTGCTGGGCGCGCAGTCGCTCGATCAGCTCAGCGACGATCTCGTGTTGTTGCGGTGTTGCCCACACCGTAAGGTCGCGGGCCCCCTGTCCCGGCGTAATGACACGCATGCCGGGCAGGTCAGATGCCATGAGGTTGAGCACCTCGACCACGCGCGCTCGCAGGTCAGGCGAAACCGTATAGACTTTTACCGCGGGCTTCTCCTGTTCTGTTGCCGATTGGCCTAGCCGCGTGATCGTGGTTTCGATCTTTTGCAGGTCATCCGGCTCGGCGATTGCGACCAAACGGCCGTTTTGCGAGTCGACCGTGACCAGGGCTTTCGGAACCAGCGTGTTTAGAACGCTTTGCAGTGTGCTGGCCATGCGAGGATCGAACGAAAAAATCTGCAACTGTCGGCCGTCCGGCGTGGGCGCATCTAATTGCGCGATCATGCTGCCAATGGCCTGTTGCTCGGGCGCTTTGGCCGCCACCAATAGCCGTCGCGTATCGGCATCGACCGCGATGCGGGCATCGGGAAAAAGCGAGGCCAAAGCGGACTGAAGCGTTGCCGGCGTGGTATGTTTCAGGGCGTACACTTTCAAAACAACATCGCCCACCGTCTCCACGGCCTGGTCGAGCTCATCAATGGCTTGCTCGATCGCCTGGTGTTGCGGAGGTGTGGCAAACACCACAAGCCTTTCGTGCTTGCTGTCCAGCGTCGTTTGTACCTCGGGCGCAACCATGCGGATGACTTCCAACAGCTTGGCCGTGTCGCGGTGGCGAACGTCGTATGTTCGCAGCACCGGCCGTTGCTCGGGTGGCCGTTCAGCCTGCAACTGTTCCAACGCCTTTTTCAGCGCCGCTTGCTGCGATGGCACGGCATAGGCCACGAACTGCGAGGTCTTTGCGTCGTAAACGATCTTTGCGTCAGGCAATAATGCCTTGAACGCCTCGAGTGCCGCCTCGGCATCGATCTTTCCGGCCGGATACGTTTGCAGCACGGGCTTTTCCGGCTGCGGCTGGGGTTTTGGCTCAGGCTTTTGAGGCACAGGCATCGAGTCGATCACGGCGCGAATGGTGCGAACCCGCGACGCCACATCGACGACGATCACCTGCCCGGTTTTGGGCAACACGTCGATTTTTCCGTGCGGCCCCACGAGCGGCTCGATTTCGGCACGCACCTCGTCAGGATTCCGCCCGCCTAAGGGGATGCTGACACGCACCATTTCAAACTGACCACGCTGGTCGAGCTCTTCGGGCGAAATGGTGGGAATCAAATCCAGCGGCAAGCCATCGGCCAGATTGGCCAACATCAACATGTGTCCGCGGCGAATCAGCGTATAGCCTTTGGTCAGCAATACGCCGTTCAGCAGATCGAGCGCCTCGGATACCGAGTACGCCCGCGAATCGGTGTAGTTGAACGTTCCGGGTGGCGGCGCATCGAGCACCAACGACAGGTCGGCCTGATGGGCAAACCACGTCAGCACATCGATCCACGGTTGGAATCGAAAGTTGAATTGCAGCTTCTTCTCGGTGGGAACGTTGGCAGTGCGTGCGGCGACGGCCCACTGGTCCAACTGCTCTGTGGTCAGCACGTCGCGAAGCTGTTTTTCGAACTGGGCTTCGATCGTCGCACGCTGATCGGGCTCGGCCTTTTCGAGCGTTTGTTCGCGGGTTTGAAGAATCTCAGCAATACGCTTTCGTTGCTCGTCGCTGAGTTTGAGCCGCTCGGCCACGGCCGGATCGGCCAGTGTTGTAAAGCTCGCGGCCGTCATGGGACCGGAAGCTGCTTGCTCCGGCGCCGCGGATGCCTCGTCCTGGGTGGCCTCCGGCGCATTGTCCGACGGTTTTTCGTCGGCCGGTTGTTGGGCAAAGGCGTAGCAAGGCTCGCAGAGACCAATAGCCAGCGCAACGCCCCCAAGAATGACTGCCAGCGGAAAAAGGCGGCGGGGGGCCTGTGCGCAGTCACGATCGGACCAGCTCGCGCGTGCTGAGCGCGTGTGCCTCAGACGATTCGAGACGTTCACGGTAAGTAGGCTCCAAGAACAAGAAAAGGACATAAACAGCAGGTGGCGCGTCGCGCATCGACCGGGCCAAAAGGTACTGCTCGGGGTCGCTACTTGTGAGCGACGAAGGGCTGCGCACCTCATCTCTGGAGGTTTACACCGCAGCGTGATGGGCAATCGCCCTTCCGGCTTCGGCCTATCGCATGGCGACGTGTCGTGGACGGTGGGTGGTGGGTTCTGCGTCTCCGGTAGGGGATTCCGTCGCGACAAAAATGCCTCGGTCAGTCAACAAAATCGACTTCTGTGCTTCGCACAAGCACAGTCCGGACTGCGAACGGTGCGTTGCGCGGCGGCAAAACATGTCGTATCGGCGACTTGTATCCGTTGGGGACGCTCGGTGGGGATGATTCCATCCTAGTTCGGGAGCAACCCGCGGGCCAGACAATTGGCGGCAGGACTCGGCCAGATGGCGCAATACCACTTAAGTTAAGCCGCTTCTGTCTACGTCCCTTCGCATGCTGGTTTGCCGATCGTCGGCGTTCGGACCACGATGGCAGCGGCCAGATACGAAAGATGCCATGCTGCGCCGACACGGCGGCCAGTGCCCTCCCCCGCCGTAGACGGCGAACCATTCGCCGACGAAGCCCCACTCGCAACCGAAGGTTACGGCCATTCCGCCAATTCCCCGGTGAGTCTGCCGCGATTTCACGCTGAGGTCTCTTGCAGCCGGCGGCGATCGCTGTGTGGCCTGAATGGATGCCTCACAGAACCAACGGGTACCGTCCGACCGCCGCCGAGGAGACGCACACCGCCGCGGATCCGCCGTTGATGCAACCCAAAGAAGCAAGCGAAACGCCCTTCTCGGGCATTGCATCCCCCATTGGTATATGGCCCTGGACGGTTCAGACCGCGGCTATTGATCGGAGGCATCTACATCATCTTGATCTTGGGAAAACCAGAAAGGTCAGCACACCAGACCGCCGGTTACTGGGCACACAACTCCGTGGCAGGGCCAAGAAATGAGCATTAACCACAGAAAACACATGTCTTTCCGCGGACCGGAGCCCGGAAGGCTAAACCATCAAACAGAAACCAATTTTTGGAATCGGGGTTCGTGTTTTGTTAGAATGGGCCGCACACCAAATGGAGGGTTCGTAAAGGGGCACCGGCAAGGTAACGGTTCGCTGCGAAAAGCAACGTGTGCAAAACGGCTCTTTCGCGGCGCGCGTTGAGAGCGTTACCGCCCTTTGCATGTGGCAAACAGCCCACCATTTTGGCGGAGCTTCACCGAGTTGAACGGTTGCCCTGGCAATCGGACAAGGTGAAGAAAAAAAGGCACCTGCCGCAGTGGAGACGACAGAATCAAAAGCCCATGCGGAATAAAAACATTACGAGGTGATTTGTGCGTGCTTACTTGGAAACGGCCAGCCGCTGCGAGCTGAATTACGACAGTCCTCCCATGCGTCTGTGGCACAAGGCCAAACTCTTGGGCGTTTGGGACCCGGAAGGATTCAATCTTCGCCCCGACACCCGCGATTGGCAGCGGCTCAGCGATTTGGAACGGGAGCTGTTGCTTCACCTGTCGGCTCTGTTTCTTTCAGGTGAAGAGGCCGTGGTTCGTGATCTGTTGCCACTGATCCGGGCGATTTCCAGCGAGCGACGGCTTGAAGAAGAAATCTATTTGACCAGTTTTCTCTGGGAAGAGGCAAAGCACGTCGAGGCGTTCAGCCGCTTTCTGACCGAAGTGGCCTGCGCCCGGACGACGGATTTAAGCCGATTTCATGGCCCAGCGTATCGACAGCTCTTCTATCGTGAACTACCCGACGCCCTGAAACAGCTTGAGCACGATCCCTCGCCCGAAACGTTGGCCAGTGCATCGGTAACCTACAACATGATCGTTGAAGGCGTGATGGCCGAAAGCGGCTACTATGCCTACCATCGCATTCTATGCGAGCACGACCTGATGCCCGGCATGCAGCAGATCGTTTACCACGTGAAGAAGGATGAAGCACGCCATATTGCCTACGGCGTGTTTTTGTTGTCGCGTCTGGTGGCCGAATATGGTGCTCCGGTGTGGCAAACAATCGAGTCGCGCATGGGGCAACTCTTGTCGGTGGCGTTGGATGTGATTTACGAAACGCTATCTTGCTACGAACATCTGCCGTTCGGGTTAGCGGTTGATGATTTCATCAATTACGCCACCGAGCAGTTTCAGCGTCGCATGCAGCGTATTGCCAGGGCCCGAGAGCAATCGCTCAACAACGTTTTGCAGGAATTCGCTTTCGATCCGGCCGAGGTTTAACAGTCTTCTCGGAACACTGCTTCGTTGGCGAGAGACGGGCACAGCGGGATCGGGTCGGCGCGCTCCGTCGAAGGCATGCTTCAAGAGCTTGTCAAGGCGGGACGATGCAATGCTGACGAATCGTTGGCCGATCGCGACAGCGTGAGCTTTCCGACACGGGGTGGCCAGAGCGTCGCTTTGTAGCGGCTTGGTCGTGCAAGAAGCGTTTGAGGCTTTCTTTTTTTCGCTGGCCTTGATGCCGCGCAACGCCGCAGATAGATAGACGGCGATGCGGAACCGTCGCTCGTCTGCTTGCTGCGGCTAACAACTTTGAGGGACCTCTTCCGTAG
>WGDQ01000194.1 GCA_015493185.1 Planctomycetaceae bacterium | reverse complement strand
GTAGTACACCGCGTCGTAATATCCGACTTCAATCGGACAATTGAACGTTCCGCTTGGGCCGTTGCCGCGCGGTGCAGGGGAGATCGCCCCCCCCCGAGCCGAGCCCTCTCGGCGCGGCGGGCACGTTTATGGCGGCCCAGCGAAAAAGACCGAAGCGGCGGCGCTCAATGTGCAGAAAACGTCGGCCAGCCAAATATGGCGAAGCCGATCAGCGTGCCGCGTGAAAAAAAGACCAGAGGGGCACTACAGCAACCCGGAACAAGGCGCTGCCGAGCATTGCGAGAATTCTTTGCGCCACAGAGGGCAAGCACCGTCGACAACAGACGCGGCGAGCATTTGGGGGGGTCAACGGCCGGCAAGTCGATTTCGGCGAGCCCGGCGCTCAGCGCGCAAGCGAGCCCGGCGTCGTGTGTCGCTCGGCTTTTCGTAATACTCGCGGCGACGCATCTCTTTCTTGATGCCGCTTCGCTCAACCAACTTGCGGAACCGGCGTACAGCCTCTTGAATCGACTCGCTTTCGCGAACTTTCAGCTTGACCACATTCCCTCCTTCACAAGTATGTTCTGATACTCCAACGATACGTTCCTGTTTTCTGTGCCTTTCGGGCGCTGACGAACCGTACAGGCAAGCCGTGTCAAGGTTCTGATCTTCTCAATTCAATACGTCTTGTGTTCGGCCCGGCATTGCTGAGAGAAAGCGTTGGCCGATGACACCTCGCCTCTGCTTTTCTCTCCAACGCCAATCTTTGGCCTTCAGCGGTCATCCCCGAGGCGCGTGGCCCTGTCAGGCTTTCAAACGCTTTTCGCGTCGAGCGGCTGGCTCTCGCGATGCCTGCGGCGAAATGGCCGAAACGGGCGGAGACAGCGCTGCTCTAACGACCGAGCGTGAGCCCCGAAGTGTATAGCAGTTGGGGGTAGTCTGTCCAGTCGCGCCAGCCAACGTTTCGCATCTCGGCCGGGCGTATCAAATCATTTTCCGCTAACCGCTTCAGCACGATCGCGCCGCCCTATCAGCCCTGTGGCACGATGGTGGTGTTGCGAGGCCTTGCGGCCGAGATCGCCTGGTGCACGCGATAAACGGCAACGTGCGGCAAGGGCGCCAAAGTGGAGACGAGCGGGCTCGAACCGCCAACCCCCGGCTTGCAAAGCCGGTGCTCTCCCAATTGAGCTACGTCCCCAAGTATCCAGGCGGTACGTTGGCGGTTTAGGTTCGAAAGGCTTGGCTGTTGCGTCAAACCTATAAAGCACAATGCTTTACGCACGAACCGCGTGCGAATCCACGTCGCATCGGCAACGCAAACCACGTGGTTCCGCAGGTAAGAAGTGGGCGTACCTAGACTCGAACTAGGGACCTCGTCCTTATCAGGGACGCGCTCTAACCAACTGAGCTATACGCCCGGGTAGGTACATGACGGGTTTGCCGGGCTCCTGTGGAAGATGGCAGGTAGCCAGACCGGGGCATTCGTGGCAAAGCCCATCAAGCAGTTGATTTTAGGCTCCGGGGCGGGACTGTCAAATGGCCCCGCTACCAGTTTTGCTCGTTTCCCACGGCGCCTCATTTTGCCGGAATCGGCCCTCTGTGGGGAGCGGTCGCGTTTCTGTTTTTCGGGCGAGCCGGGCTGCTGCAAACAGGAAAAAATCGATGGGCGTTCTCACTTGGTTGGGCGTGCGGGCATCCCCTTTTGCCGATCGCAAGACACGCGGTAGCACGGTGGCGAGATGGCCTTGGAGGCGTCGGGCCGCAATGCCTTGGGGGCCGGCGGCCTGAATCGGGGTGATCTCCCGATCGATTCACTGCGTAGGACTGCTACAGGGCGCAAATCCGATACGATTGCTTGATGGTCGCGCCATCAATGGGCCGAAACAGATAAATGGTAAAGGATGCAGCCGAGGCAGCACACCTTCAAAACGCTCGGCAGTCGGTCGAAAAGCTGTTTCGTTGGCTAGAGACAAGGCACAACCTCGTTGGCTCCGCACGACCAGGCACAGGCATCGTCGCGGATTTCGTCGAACTCCAAGCGATACAGGGCTGGGCGGTTTTAGGATCGCCGCGGTCAAAGGGTGTTTTTCTAGCAGTTCAAGTCGTCTGACGTTGCCAGTCTGGAAAGCGGTCGGCCTGGAAAACACACGCAACGAGCGAACTTGCCGCAAATGGGAGACGATTCTTGTGTGTTTTTCGCCGCCTGCCGACCCTGCCCTGCTGCGTTGTTTGGCTGAATTGTTAACAGGGTTTTCAGCCAGGGGCAGAAGATCGGCCCGTTAGCCGGCGTGGCGGCCCCGACATCTCATCAAAGGAATCGATCCGCAGTTCTAGTGAAAGCACTGCTGTAAGGAAAGGAAATCGTCGATGCAGCGCACAATGGCTCGATGGCGAACGATGAGCTACGGCGCAGTTGCTTGGCTGGCAGTTTGCAGTGGCCTTCAGGCAGCGACTCCCACCGTAGAACAAGCACTAAAACTGCGCCCCGTCCAGAAGGAGGTTTCGTACGATCTGTCTC
>WGDQ01000193.1 GCA_015493185.1 Planctomycetaceae bacterium | reverse complement strand
GTGTTCTTTGCGCGGATCGACAACCACAAGCGCCTCGGGCAGGCGATTCATGGTCCGAATACCGTTCAGGTTCCGGTACATTTTTCGATATTCGCGGCGAAGGGCCGATTGCATCTTCTTCGAGTAAGATTCCAGCTCCTCGCTTTGCATCAAGGCTTCCAATTCCTCGAGTCGCCCCAGCCGGCTGCGAATGGTGCGAAAGTTGGTCAGCGTGCCGCCCAACCATCGCTCGCTCACGTAGGGCATGCCGCAACGCAACGCTTCGCGTTCGATCGTTTCGGCCGCCTGCCTCTTGGTGCCGACAAAAAGAACGAGACTTTGGTTTTTCGCAACCTCGGCGAGATACTTCCGGCCTCGTAGCAGTCCGCGAATGGTTTCCCGAATGTCGATGATGTGAATCTGGTTGCGACGGGCGTAAATATAGGGACGCATCTTCGGGTTCCACCGGCTTGCCCGATGCCCGAAATGCACGCCTGCCTCAATCAGTTGTTGAACGTTGATCGCAGCCACAAGCAAAAACTCCTCTCAAGTTTCGCGCGTCGCCGATTGTTGCCCTCGCATTCGAGAAAGCAGGCATTGCTCGCAACCCCGTGGTCACTTCAGTTTGCCAACGAGCCGTGCTGCTCTTCCGCGGATAGGGAATCATCGCGGCGACAGCAAAAAACACTCGTTCGCAGACGGCGGTTCGGCACCATAAGCACCGTGTGGCGCAAACCGCCCTTGTGCCACAAGAGCATCGGGCCATGCCGGCGCTTCCTTGCCCAGCCAAGAGCACGACGACGCGACCATCATTCGGCCTTGTATGGAAACAGTTTACCGCTCGGGGGCCGCTCCCGACGGCAAGCCGATTATCCTAATGCGATCACGGCAAAGGGTCAATCCATGCACGATTTTCGCGCGCAAACGACCAGTTTTTTTCTTGAATAAGCGGTTCTCGAATTGTAACATCCACCTATTCGAGGTGCTTTTTCGACGTAAGGTCATTCTCGGCAAGCCTTTTCTTTATAGGCCGAAGAAACGCTGCCGGGCGCTGCTTTGCCGGAAGGAACCGGTGTTGGACAGCGGTTCGCCGATTGTGCGAGTCGATGGTAACGGCGAACCATTGTGCGGCTGCTCTGCGCGACGAGGGCTATTGCGGGGTTCGGCACATGCGGCGTGCCTGAAGTTTGGACGAAGCACACTTGGAGATCCCTGCTTTTCAACCACAATGCTTCCACGCTGCGTAAGGCAGTTGCGCGAAGCAGTCGGTCAGGTGTGTGCCCGGACAGTGGGGAGGCAAAAGAGCCGAAAAAAGGAACGGTTTGAGACGAACACCTTGAGGCAGCCTTCGTTGCTACGGCCATCGACCTGTTGACCGGATCGCATTGCCGCCTGATTCATTGCTTTGTTGTTTGCAGAGACGAAGATACTTTCCCCTTATCCGTTCGATCAGGAACACCGCTCATGCTGACTACGGCTTTGTATTGGTACGATCGCTGCTCCCGAGTCCATTTCCGTTTTGCCGCATGGACGATGCCGATTGTGGCCTTTTGCGCGATAGGGCTTTTGTCTGTGTCGACAGCCAGGGCCGGGCTGATTTACGCGAGTGCCACGCCAAGCCCCACGGGTGGACCGGCTTCGGGACCGTTTGTGAGTCCTACGCAGATGTGGGGTGTTCGTTTCGAAGTGGCTAGCACGATGACTACCGCAACGATTGGTGGCCACTTCGCACGATTCAACGGTTTCAGTGCTCCAGTTGGAACCACAATCTTCGGTGCTCTGGTCGCACTATCAAGCAGCACCGACTTGCCCGATTCGAACGATTTGAGCACGCCCGATGTGCTTGGCAGCGCGGAGCTAACGATTCCGTCTGCGCACAACGATTCGGATATCATCGATGCCCCTCTTTCGGTGACGCTCACGCCCGGATGGTATGCGGTGGTGTTCGGCACGCAGAGCCTGATTCACGGGGGAACGGCCGCCAACGGCATCGCCATGGATACGAACACGGATATTGGCAATCCGAGCTATATCGCCCTGTCGCCTGGCACGGGCGGTGTGTGGGGCGACACGTCAAAAGACGGGTTCTACTTTTTTGTGACTGCGGTTCCCGAGCCGTCGAGTTGGCTAATGGCCGCACTGGCCGCCGGCGGGTTGCTGTTCTACGGGCGGCGCCGCAGAGCGGCAACGTAAGCTGCTTCCCGCAGCGACTCATCTGCTTCAGGCCGTCTCCCGGTCTTCTTGTGATGGTGCCTGTGTTTTGGTTTCTTGCGAACCGCATAGAACCACCGTCGGTGCAAGGTGGATATCAACAGGCTTGAGTCCGCGAATAGCTGAATAGAGCTGGTGGCGTCCCCCTCCCCTCGTCCATCTTCAGGGGGAGCAACGCCGTGCAGCTCGCATCGGCGAAACTGCGAGGCAGGCGATGCCCGCCGCGTTTGTGCATTTCTCGCGGCCTGCCACTCTCACGGCTTGCCACCTTATGGTCGCCGGGCGAGACGGTGCCCCTGGGCTCTTCTCATCTTTGGAAGCCCGTGCCTTGCGAGGCGGCGGCCGGCAATGCCTCTCACTTCGCCCGGGGGTGGTGACGTCACGGTCGGCCGCTACGATGAATCACCACCGTGGTGGGATGTCTGGTCGAGGCGTGTGAGCTATCTTACGGATCGGCAGGCCCAATAGCGGTAGATTTACGTTGTTGGAAGCGGCAAGCTTGTC
>WGDQ01000192.1 GCA_015493185.1 Planctomycetaceae bacterium | reverse complement strand
GGATTCATTAATGAGGCATTTGCCGGTCGATGGCTGCCGCCTATTCATAATGGCTTTCCAACAACGTTGCCCTGGAAGAGTGCCGACCCGCAAATTCAAGGTTCATATTCGATTCCCTTTGAGAACGATGGAGTCGATAGTTACATTGGCGATTCCAAGATTGCGTATCCTTGGCTCAATTGGAATGATCGTCCTTTCACTAGTGCCTTTGAATTGATGCAAGTGCCGGCGACGAATCCCGCTCGCCTTCTCCACGACTATACGATTCAGCAGGACGAAAACCATTACGAGGACCAGCCGACAACGCAATTAGATACAGGACCGAGTGCAGACAAGTATCCGTACGGGCACCTGCTGAACTTTTTCACGTCGGATAGTGCGGGTTCATCGCAGGAGGTTAAATCGAACTTCTATCGGTTGTTCGAATACGTTCATGTGCCGTCGCGATTTTCGGGGAATGAGACGTTTTTGGACCCGGAGGCGTTTAGCAACCCGAGCATGGCGGGAAGCAACCCGTGGCATCCGCCCTTCAATCGGATTTCGGACTATCGAGAGCCGGGGCGGGTGAATATCAATACGATCACGGACGATGGGCACATCTGGCGCGGGATTATGAATGGACTGGGAGAAGGCCAGATGCCCCCGACAGATTGGGATGGAAACGCGCTGTGGCGAAAAGTGGTGGCGAGCCGCCGTGGTTACGATGTCACAGGCACCGGCGTTGACGCAATGATTGAGCTGCATTACCCACCTGCGCCGAAGCTGCCCGCGCCAACATTTTTTGCCAATCCGTTCCGTTCGTTTGGGACGAGCTATCTGGTGCCGATTGATGAATTGCGGAACTACAACAGTGCTAGCGGTGGTACGCCGCGAGAAATGGTGGATGGCACGTTGCTGCGGCGTCAGACGGATAGTGCTGCGGAAACGCGGCCGTTGTTCGCGTTCGAGTCGACCGCACCGTACAACGATACGGACCGGAATCCGTATTTCCGTTATCAGGCGTTTCAGAAGTTGGGCAATATGCTCACGACGCGGTCGAACGTGTATGCCGTGTGGATTACGGTCGGCTTTTTCGAGGTCGAGCGGGTGCCGGTCGACGAGGGGCATCCGGATGGATTTCAGATTGTGGGTGAGTTGGGCGCCGACACGGGCGAGGTGGAACGGCACCGGGCGTTTTATATCATCGATCGCACGCGGCCGGTCGGCTTTCAGCGAGGCCAGAACCTGAACGTCGACGATGCCATTTTGCTGAAACGGATTATTGAATGAGTACGGCCGCACGGTGGTGGCGAGAGCACGACCCGGGCGAGCGACGGGGCGGTTGTTGGTTTGGATGACCACCGCGGGATTGCGCGGGACCGCGCGGGGGCCGGCAAGACCGGTGGCGACGTCAGACGTTGAACTTGATGTGCAAAATATCGCCGTCTTGGACGACGTAGTCTTTCGGCTCTTGGCGGAGGAGGTTTTGGGCTTTTACCTCGCGCTCGCTGCCAAGGCGAATCAGGTCGGCCGAGGCCATGGTTTCAGCCCGAATGAAGCCGCGGGCCAGATCGGAATGGATGCTGTCGGCCGCGTCGAGGGCCGTAGCCCCGCGGGGCAGAAGCCAACTGCGGACCTCTTTTTCGCTGGCCGTGAAGAAGAGGATTTGGCCTGAGGCGCGAAGCATGGCTTGTAAAACCTCGGGTCGCCGGTCGCCGGCCAGGCCGAGGTCGCGTCGCATTTCTTCACGCTCTTCAGGGCCGAGGCGAGCCAGTTCGAGCTCCAGCCCCAGCGGCACGGCAACAGCCGGCGTTTGGCCAAGCGGCCGCAGAAACCGCTCGGGCTGGTTTTCGTCGTCGGCGGTGTTGACCACGACGAGCTTTGGCTTGTGTGTGAAAAGCTGGAAGGCGCGAATCACCTTTTGTTGTTCGTCGGAGAGCTCGATTTCGCGCAGAGCACGGCCCGACTCGAGCGCGGCCAGCAGTGGTTCGAGGGCGTCGAGCTCGGCCTGTTCGCGCTCGCGCGAGGGGCGGGGTTTTTTAACGCTTTCGCGCAGCCGCTGAACACGGCCCGATACGATTTGCATGTCGGCCAGCAGCAGGTCTTCTTCGAAGCGGGCCAGTTCGGCTAGGGGATCGTCGCCGGCATAGGCCGCCACGACAAGCACCAGACAGCCGACTTCGCGAATGCGGGCCAACCGGGCGGCGTTGCCCTCGTCGTCGCGTGCCAGGCCCGGGGTGTCGAGCAGCTCGAGCGAGGCCAACACAATTTTCTTGGGACGATAGATCTCGACCAGAGCGTCGACACGGGGATCGGGCACCGGGGCCATGGCCGATTGGCCCACATGGGCAAGCGACGGGTCGGGCTCGACGCCGGTGAGCCACTCGAACAGCGTGCTTTTGCCCGAACCCTGGTAGCCGACCAAACCGATTTTCATAAGATCCAGCTCGCGAAGTAAACAACGGCCGTAGGACGACGATGCCGGCACCGCTGACCGAGCAACACGGGTAGCACGGCGCTAACGCGAGGTTGCCGATCGGACCCGGCGGTGTGGCGTGTGAAAGCGGCATTGCGGGCAGCTTTCAGCAGCGGTGCGCCAACTACGGAGCGGCGCGGCGCTGCTGCCGGGCCGCAGCTTGGAGTGCGGCTTCGAGCGCGTCGAGCGATTGTTCTACTGCTTCGAGCTGCCTCTTGTCCAGGCGCCGGCGACCGAATCGGACGCGATAGTAGGCCTCGACAACCTGTGGTGCCACAGGGGCAACGTTCCGCAGCACGGGTGCTTTGGTGCCAAGCACGGCCTGAACGTGGTGAGCGAATTCGCGTGGCGTTTGGCCGGGGGGACGTCGTAGCCGGGCACGGGCCAAAATGCGTTCGAGGCGGCGGAAGAATTCGACCTCGGCACGCCGACGGGCCATGGCCTGGCGTCCGCGACGGACGAAGCCGCGAGCGATGCGGCCCGACCAGGTGGCCAATCGCCAAAGGACGATGAGCACGGCGGTGACGGCCATGCCGATCAATCCCGCTTGCCAACTGAACCACTTGCCGTCGGTGAAGAATTGCCAGACGCGGTCGGCCAGCGTGCTCCAGAAGGTCCGATTCGAAACATTCTGGACAACAACGATGGCGGCGCGCAGGGCGGGCTCGTAGATGTTTTGCTGCTGGCGTTGATAGTCCATGCCCATGACGTAGCTGGACCACACGAATTGCAAATAGTCGATTAGTTGGCGTACGGCCGCGAAATTGATCCATGAGCGAGCCATTTCAAGCGAAGCACTGGCCTGCGGCGTGGGATCGAGCACCAGCCAGGCCCCTTCGCTCCAGTTGAGCGATTGGGCATCGACGTTTGGAGGAAGGTGCTCGGGTGCGAGAAAGGCTTCGACCCAGGCGTGGGCGTGAAGCTGGCGAATTTGGTAGAACCCCCCGAGCGAATTCCACTCGCCGCCTTTGTAGCCGACCACCATGCGGGCGGGAATGCCTTGAGTGCGGAGCATAAGGGCCAACGCGCTGGCGAAGTATTCGCAATGTCCACGGCGATGTCGGAGTAGAAAATCGACCACGGGGTCGTCTTGACCGCTGGGGCGAGGGCGATCGAGCGTGTATTGGAAGCGGCCCGAAGCAGTAAAGTAGCGCTTCAGGGCCAGGGCACGAGCCATGCGGTCGCCCGCCGGGAGATCGGCAACGATGCGCTGTGCAACATCGGCCACTTTGCCTCGCGTGGGCTCGGGCACGTAGGTGAGCGCGTGCCTTAGATCGGCGAATCGCTCGACATTGAGCGGACACGGCATCAAGCTGACCGGTCGGCCCTGATCGAAGCCCGAAGTGAGCAGTGAAAAGGTGAATCGCGAGCGTTGACGATGGGGTTCGCGGATCAGGTTGCGGCGGTAGGTATCAAATTGAAGGCCACTGCCCGAGACCACGCCACGAATGGGGTAAACGCAGAAGAGCACGTTCGTGTAGAACGGCTCCATGATGATTTCTTGGCGCACCAGTCCGTTGACGTGCCGGAGATGGATCGAGTCGAGGGGTTGCAGAGGGCGCGGATTACTGAACGGCTCTTGCTGCCAAGTGCCGCTGGCGTAGCGAGTGAGTACGTAGCCTCGCAGCAGAGGATCGTCGGTGAG
>WGDQ01000191.1 GCA_015493185.1 Planctomycetaceae bacterium | reverse complement strand
GCCTACCGCGATGCCCTGAGCCAGGTTGTCGACATGGCCGATTTCCAAAACCCCTGGCTTTCGCTCGCCGAGTTTCGGCGTCGCGCGTTGCTGGCCTACGACCGCTGGATTGCCGAGCGACGTTTCAAAACGGCACTCGAACTGGTCGACGCCATGCGGTCGCTTCTTCCGGCAGAGCGCGTTCTGCAACTCGAGGCCGAAGCCCATCGGGCCTGGGGCGAACATCTCCTGGCCCTTTCCGCCAAGCAGGCGCCCCAACAGGCCGGCCAGACCCGCCACGAGGCCTATGCCGAGTTTCGCCGCTCGGGCGAGGCCTTTCACCGGCTGGCCGACGCCCGCCGCGTCACACGCCACTATCCCGACGACCTGTGGAACGCCGCCCAAGGCTACCTGCGGGGCAAGGCCTACTCGACCGCGGCCGTTTTGTTGGAAGAGTATCTCGAGATCGAACTACGCCAGCGCCGCTCGCTGGCCTTGGTCGCCTATGGCGAAGCCCTGTTGGCGCTCGGTCGGCTCGAGCCGGCGCTCGATGCGCTGGGCGAGTGCCTCGAACGATTTCCCCGCGATGCAGCCAGTTTCGACGCCCGCTTGCTGGCCGCCCAGGCCCATCTGGAACAGGGCGAAACCGAAAAGGCCGAAACCCTGCTGTTGGAAAATCTCGAAGGCGACCTGCTCACGCCCGCCGCCCGGCAGTGGCGCCAATCGCTGTTGCGGCTGGGGCGACTCTACCACTTGGAAAAGCGATACGACGAAGCGATCGATCGTCTCGACGAATACGTCGCCCGCTACGAAAACGATCCACGTGCCTTCGAGGCCCGCTACCTCTCGGCCCTTTCCTCGCGGCGGCGGGCCGGCCAGTTGCTCGAGGAGCTGGACCAGGAAAAGGTCGAAACCGCCCGGCAGGCCAGCTTGCGCGTCATTCGTCGCTATCTCCAGCAGGCATTGCAACACTTTGTCGCGCTGCAAACCGGACTCAACGACCTTCAGGCCAGCCGACCGCTGTCGGCTGCCGAGGCCGCCATGTTGCGCAATTGCTACCTTTCCCGCGGTGCCGTATTGGTTGACCTGCAACGCTACGACGAAGCCATCGACGTGTACGGCACGGCCACCAACCGCTACCAACACGAGCCGGTTGCTCTCGAGGCCTATGTGCAAATCGCCCACTGCTATCAGCGGCTCAATCGGCCGGACGATGCGCGTGGCGTGTTGGCCCAGGCGCGAATCGTGCTCGAGCGCATGCCGGAAGACGCCCAATTTACGGAAACCACGAATTTTTCGCGCGACCAGTGGCAGGAGCTGCTCGTCTCGCTGCAAAGTTTTGCCCTGGCACCGTAGCGCCGCACGGCAAGGGAAAGCACCGCCTCGGCCGGGCTCTCGCCCCACCGGCGAGTTCTGCCGACGCGACCGCATTCCCCCCGAGCGCCCGATGCTACCGCACCGCCGCCCGAAAACCGATCGTTTTGCGACCGTCATCAACCTGTTGAAAAACCAGAGTGCTTCAAAGTGCTTCGCTGGTCAGCGGGAAAGGCCAAAACCGCGTCGGCTCAACAACACCAGTTGCTGAGCAAATTCGAAAAGATCCGTCGGGGCTCGCCACCAAAGCAACGCGCAGCGCGCCCCCTTTTGACCGCTACGAACCAAAGACGAGTAAACGAGTTTTTTCACCAGGCCTTCAGGCTACCGACAAGAAGACAACCGGATGGCATCGTTTGAAACCGATCTGTTGGCCGAGTTGATCGAGCGCCGCCATCGCTGCGTGGTCGAGCTGCATCGCCTGGGCATCGAGCAAGAGCAGCTCATCCAAGCGGGTGATATGGGCCGCTTGCTCCAGAGCCTTTCGGTCAAGCAAAAGCAACTCGCGCAGTTGCAGCAGATCCAACACGAGCTACGACCCTTCCACAACCAAGACCCCGACGCCCGCCGTTGGCGCAGTCAGCAGATACGGCGTCGTTGCGCGGCCCTGTTGGCGGAGTCCGAATCGTTGTTGGCCGAAATCGTCGAACGCGAAAAACAAAACGAGCAGCAGTTGTGCCGGCGTCGCGATCAGGCGGCGGCCCGGCTCGAAGGGTTCCACACGGCCAGCCAGGCCCGCGGGGCCTACGCCGCGCATGCCGGCCGTACAACGGTTCGGCATCCCCTGGGCGGCGATGCCCCCTCGCCGCGTCTTGATCTCAGTGCAGAGGATTGAAGCCGTGGACCAACCAGCATTTCCCCATCGCCGCACGCCCGACCCCAGTGCCCCCGGTCTCGGTGCTTCGCAAGCCAGCACGTCGAATCACAGCGCCCCGGAAACCGGCACGTCGCCGTCCGGCGTTGAGCACCATGGTGCCGAACCATCGGATGGGCGGCACACCGATGCTGAACAGCGCGATGTGCGGC
>WGDQ01000190.1 GCA_015493185.1 Planctomycetaceae bacterium | reverse complement strand
GACTGGGGGGGCACAATGTGGCATTCGAGCGTTTGGCGACCGGTTGAAAAGCTCGTTGCGGTTGCCAGCGGCTGAAAAGGGACTGGCTCCGCGGGCCGTCAGGTTTTCGATCTATGCGCCGGATGTGCCTGCAACGGGGCTGGTTGAACTGACGCGGTTCGTCTCACGCGGGTCGACGAAGCGGTTTTTTCAGCCGACTGCGGGGGATTGGCGGAGCGGCGTGTGTGAAGCGGCCGGAATGGTAGTCCGGCCTGGTGGTTTTACGATCAACGAGAGCGGAGATTCGATGTCTAGCTGTGTGCTTGCTTATTCCGGCGGGTTGGATACGTCGGTGATTCTTTCGTGGCTGCAAGAGCAGGGCTACGCGGTGCACGCCGTGTACGTTGATGTGGGACAGCCCTGCGAAGATCCGCAGGCGATTATCGAGAAGGCCAAGAACTGCGGAGCCGCGTCGGCCCGGATTGTGGATGTGCGCGAGGAGCTGTGTCGCGATTTTGCGTTTCCCGTTTTGCGCTGGCAGGCACGCTATGAAGATGTGTACTTGCTGGGCACTTCGATCGCGCGACCCATCATTACGAAAGCCTGCCTGCAAGTAGCCCGTGAAGTGGGGGCCGATGCTTACGCTCATGGTGCCACCGGCAAGGGGAACGATCAGTGCCGGTTTCAACTGGCGGCCGATGCGCTGGACCCGTCGATTCGCGTGATTGCGCCGTGGCGCGACGAGGCGTTTCGGTCGCGGTTTCCTGGCCGGCGGGAAATGATCGATTACTGCGAGCAGAAGCAAATTCCGGTGAAAGCCACCGTGGAGAAGCCGTACAGCTCGGACGAGAACTGCCTGCACATCAGCTACGAAGCCGGGCAGCTCGAAGATTTGACCGTGAACGGCGTGGAACTGGTTGATTTCGGCATGACCGTTTCGCCACAGCAGGCGCCGGACCGGGTGGAGAAGGTGACGATCGGCTTCGAGGCGGGCGTGCCCGTTCGGCTCGACGGCGAACGGTTGGATGCATATCCGATGGTTCGGGCATTGAACGAGATCGGCGGGCGGAACGGCGTGGGCCGCATCGACATGGTAGAGAACCGGTTTGTGGGCATGAAAAGCCGCGGCGTGTACGAGGCGCCGGGAATGACGCTGCTGTACACGGCGCATCGGGCGCTGGAACAACTGACGATGGACCGCGACCTGATGCACCTGCGCGATCGCCTGGCGCCCGAGGTGGCCGAACTGGTTTACTACGGATTCTGGTACTCGCGGAAGATGGACGCCTTGCTGGCTTTCAGCGACGAGGCGCAGAAATTTGTAACAGGCGACGTGACATTGGCGCTCTATAAAGGGAACATGATGATCGACCGTCGCCAAAGCCCTCACAGCTTGTACGACGCGGAAATAGCGACCATGGAGGCGGGCGGTTCGTACAATCAGACCGATGCCGAGGGATTCTTGCGCTTGCAGGGCCTGCCACTGCGCGTGGAGGCACGCGTGCACGGCCGGTCGTACTGAGAAGGTGGTCTTCAACATCCAACTGCGGCTTCGATCGCGAGCAGGGCGACCGTATGGCGGTCGGTTTGCATCGACTCGTCCGAAGGAGGATTCGCCTGCTGGCGATCTCGGGCCTAGAAGCGATTTTGAAGGCACCTTCTGAGCGTTGGCTATTGGCTTTGGGAAGTGATTCCCGAGCGGTTGCGTGTGGAGAGGCGGCACTTGTGTGCCGTGGCGGTGAGCCGGCGAGCGGTTGGGTGGCGTCGTGCGAGCGTGGCCAACCGTGCATGCGCAATCGTATTGGCGCCGGGCCTGGGAACGACTGCAAGGAGACCTGGCGATGTCGGCGCTCGAACCTTTCTATAACAACGTGCAGGCGCACTACGACCTGTCGAACGATTTCTATCGCACGTTTCTCGACCCGACGATGACCTACAGTTGCGCTTATTTCGAGCGCGACGACATGACGCTTGAAGAAGCGCAACGAGCGAAGATCAAGCTATCGCTCGATAAGTGCGACTTGAAGCCCGGCATGCGGTTGCTCGATGTGGGATGCGGCTGGGGGGCCACGGCGCTTCAGGCGGCCGACGACTACGGGGTGCGCGTGGTGGGGCTTACGCTGAGCCACGCGCAGCATCAGGAGGCGTGCCGGCGGGCGGCGGGGCGCGACGATGTGGAGTTTCGGCTGCAAGGATGGGAAGAATTCGACGAGCCGGTGGACCGCATTGTGAGCATCGGCGCGCTGGAGCACTTTCGCGTGGAGCGGTTCGCGGCGTTTTTCGAGCGATGCTTCAAGCTGCTGCCGCCGGGGGCTTCGATGCTGATTCATTCGATCGTGCATGGCAATAGCGAGACGATCGAACCGGGGCAACCGGAATGGGACGAGAAGTTTCTCGCTTACACGAAGTTTGTGCGCAAGCACATTTTTCCGGGCGGACAGGTTCCACCTCGGGAAATGGTGATATTGCACGCCACGACGCAGGGCTTCGAGGTCGTGCACATGCAGTCGCTACGATTGCACTACGCACGCACATTGGAAACGTGGGCCGAGAACCTGAAAACGAATCGGCAAGCGGCCGTGGCCCTGGTGGGCGAAGAAGTGTACGCCAACTACGAGCGGTACCTTAGCGAATCGGCCCATTATTTTCGCACGGGCCACATCGACGTGGTGCAATTTCGCATGCGACGCGGATCGTGACCAACCGCATCATGGGAGCGTCCGGGGGTGATGGAGCGGGTGTCCGTGGGTGATGGACCGCGCGATTGCCCGTTCTTTCGGGCGCGGATGCGGAGATCGCGACAGGGGAACAGCCACGGGAGGAACAGGGCACCGAAGCGGCGAAGCATTTGGGCGGCGAAGCACTCGGGCGGCGAGATGAGAGGGGAATCGGAGAGTCGCCCGATGGGCATCGCACGGGCGAGGCATTTGCGCTTGGATTGCGTGCGCGAAAGCGTTGCGGCCGTGCGTGCGATGCAAGCGGCGCGGCGGGTCAGTTCCAGAGCAAACCGCCGACATCGCCGGCTTCGGTGTCGCGCCGCTGCCACTCGCGACGCACTTCGTTGAGGCCGTAGGCGCATAGCTCGAAGCGCTCGGCAAGCCGCTCGAGAATTTCGCACTGGTCTTCGTTTTCGACGCTGCGCATGGTGCTGGCGATGTAGTACGATCGCTTGCCCTGCTGGCAGTAGTCGAGAAACCAGTCTTTGCGATCGGCCGATTGGAGGCGGCGAAGGGCCTCGGGGTAAACGCCGGTCCAGAAAAGGGTGAAGTCGCCGATGTGGCGGTGCACTTCGCGCTGGCTTTCGCCCACACGCTGGTCGGCCTCGATGAGCATTTGTGCCACTTCTTCCAGGCGTTGGCCGGTCGGATTGCGGATTTTGTAGATGGCCTCGCAACGAACGAAGCGAACGAGAAGCTCGGCCACGTAGTCGATCAGCGGAGGGTCGACGACGCCGAGCTTGGTTTGGAACGTATGCTCCGTGATTCCGGAGAAGAACCGGCGCAACAGGGTACGGCGATGTTCCGGATACATGGAAGCGACCTCCAGTGCCAGGCCGGGCCGTTCAACGGCGATGCAGCCGAAGGCCTTGGTCCGGCTTCTTTTTTTCGCACGGTACAGCGTGTGGCGTGCCGCGGATCGGTCGGAGCGGACGAAGCCGCTGGTCTGAACGGCGTGCGGCCGATGTGGCCGGCGCGAGCCGTCGGACCAGACGAATCGCGACGCTGTGCTGTGCAAAATCGGGCCTGTCAGCGTGGATTGTGCTGGCTTGTGTGAAAAAGCGTGCGACGGGAGGGAAAAGAGCACGTTGGCCCAACGTGCCGCCGCCGCAGGGTGCTTAGGGTGTCTTTCAACATCCAATTCCGGCTTCGATCGCAAGCAGGCGGCCGTCTGGTCGTCGGTTTGCAGCAACCAGTGCAAGCGACCAGTCGAAGGAGGATTCGCCTGCTTCGCCCTCGTTGATATAAAGCGCCTGCTTACAATCTCGGGCCTGGAAGCGGTTTTTGAAGACACCTTCTTACGCAAGTTTACGTTCGATTCGCGAAGAGGGTCAAGGCGAACTGTGCTCTGTTGCGCGAAGCGGCATTGCGCTAACTGACTGCCAGGCAATGGGTTGTGCTGCGTGCGATGTTTGCGGTGCGCCGCATGAGGGTTAAGGGGCGCAAGCCACCCCGGAAAAGAAGCGCAAGAAAAAAAGGAAGGAAAAAAGGAAAAAGGGGGAACGTCGCCGGTTACTTGTTGGGTGGATTCAGGGCGGTGGCGAGCTGCTCGACGAATTGGCCGACTTCGGCGAGCACTTCTTGATGCGGGCTGGCCGACGCCTGGGCGATGCGGCGCACGATGGCCGAGCCGACAATCAAACCATCGGCCACCGGTGCAAGCTGTCGCACGTGCTGGACGCTGCTGATGCCGAAACCGATGCAGATGGGCAAGTCGGTCCGCTCGCGGAGCCAGGCAACGTTGTCGATCAGCTCCGGCGGAATCTCGCGGCGTTCGCCGGTGATGCCGGTAACCGAGACGTAGTAGACGAACCCGGTCGAGGTATCGGCAATGCGCTGCGCGCGAGGGCGGGGTGTGGTGGGGGTGATTAGCTGGATGAGACTGAAGTCGGCAGCCCGGCATGCCTCGGCCAGTTTGGCGGTCTCGTCGACAGGAAGATCGGGAATGATCGCGCCGGCGAAGCCCGCCGCTTTGGCATCGTCGATATAGCGCTGCGGGCCGTGTCGGTAGACGATGGCGTAGCTGACCATCGACACGAGCGGTGCGGCGATGTCGGGCACCGCGCTGTGAATGTGCTGGAAGATGTCTGCGAGCGTGATGCCACGCTGCAAGGCCCGACTGTACGACGATTGGATGACCGGGCCATCGGCAATCGGATCGCTGTAAGGAATGCCGACTTCGCAAATCGCCCCGCCATGCTGCGCCAAACACTTGAGGCAGTCGGTGGTGAATTCCAGATCGGGGTCGCCGGCGGTGATGAAGGGGATGAGCGCTTTGCGAGCATCGGCCCGCAGGCGAGCGAACGTATCGTCGATTGCAGACATCGGTTTTTTTCAGAAATCTTTTCGAACGGGCGGCGCGCCGCAGGCAGCGCGGTGGTGTGAATGGGCGGTTGGGCTGGCCGCAGGTTATGATGCTTCGTCGACCTGATGACCTCGCAGGCGAGCCACTTCGTAAACGTCTTTGTCGCCGCGGCCGGAGAGGCAAATCACGAGCACCTGGTCGGGTGAACGCTGCGAGGCCAGATCGGCCGCATGGGCCACGGCGTGCGCGGATTCGAGCGCCGGCAAAATGCCTTCGGTGCGCGACAGCAGGTCGAAACCCTCCATGGCGTCGGCGTCGGAGCAGGTGACGTATTGGACGCGGCCGGTTTCTTTCCAGTAAGCGTGTTCGGGGCCCACGCCGGGGTAATCGAGACCGGCGGAAACCGAGTGCACGTCGCACGTTTGCCCGTCTTCGTCTTGCATCACGTAGCTGAAGCTGCCGTGCAACACGCCGGGCTGGCCGTAGCTGAGCGGCGAGGCGTGCTGGCCGGGCTTTGGCGAGAGGCCACCGGCTTCAACCCCTATGAGCTGCACTTCGGTGTGATCGACGAAGGGATAGAACATGCCGGCCGCATTGCTGCCGCCACCGACGCAGGCCACCACCACATTGGGCAGGCGGCCGAGCTGCTTGCGGCTTTGCTCGATGGTTTCGCGGCCGATTACCGATTGGAAGTCGCGAACGATTCGTGGAAACGGGTGCGGGCCCACGACCGAGCCGAGTATGTAGTGCGTGGTTTCGACCGAGGCCATCCAGTCGCGCATCGCCTCGTTGATCGCATCGCGCAGCGTGCGCGAGCCGGTTGTGACGGGGCGCACTTCGGCGCCGAGCAGTTGCATGCGAAACACGTTGAGTTTTTGCCGGCGAATGTCTTCTTCGCCCATATATACGACGCATTGCAGGCCGAACCGCGCGCAGGCGGTGGCGGTGGCCACGCCGTGCTGACCGGCGCCGGTTTCGGCAATCACGCGCTGCTTGCCCATGCGGCGCGTGAGCAGGGCCTGACCGATGGTGTTGTTGATTTTGTGGGCGCCGGTGTGATTCAGGTCTTCGCGCTTCAGATAGATTTGCGCGCCGCCGCAGTGTTTGGTAAGCCGTTCGGCAAAGTAGAGCGGCGAAGGCCGGCCAACGTAGTGCTCGAGCAGCGAGGCGAACTCGGCCTGAAAATCGGCGTCGCCGGACGCTTTCTCGTATTCCGCCGCGAGTTCGTCCAATGCCCGCGTCAGGGTTTCTGGAACGTAGCGTCCGCCGAAGGGCCCATAACGACCAGCGGCGTCGGGCACGTGAGAGCTAGCAGGCATAGGTGTGCGTTGGGGAAGTTTTGGGCAAGTATCGGGTGAAACGTTGGGTGTGAGAGCGCGGGCGGCGGTGCTTTGTGGAAATGTGGCGAACCACGCATGCACGGCCGACCAAGATGCCGAGAACCGTGCCACGGCAGACAAACGAGCATGCTCGACGCCATTGACATAGACGATGCCCGCACTCTCGCAGCGGCGCGGCATGGTGCCGATCGAACGATCGCGATGCACGGGCCGCGACGATGGTTCGATTGTCAGTTGCCGGCAATAGGTGGTCAAGGGTCGCGCGAGGGTCGCCCGGGGGCGATGGGTTCGTTATGCTGGTTCGCCCACCGTGCCGGAGCCGGTTGTGCTTCTGGCCTTGGCCGTGGTTGGCGTGGCTGGGAGACGGCCCACCCTGCCCTGCCTTGCGTTGGGCAGATTTGGTTTTGCGAGCCGGCGCCAGGCACGTGGGCAGTTGGCCGTGGAGTGGTTCTG
>WGDQ01000189.1 GCA_015493185.1 Planctomycetaceae bacterium | reverse complement strand
TGCGCTCGCATGGTTGCCCACGTTAACGCCCGAGGGCTGGCGTTCCAAGTCCCAACGATCGGGAAAACCTCTGGCTTGCTCGTCCGCGGCAAACGGGCACACCGCACAAGCTGCGCCCGTCGCCCGACGGCAGTCTCAGAACTTCCCCCTTTTCTTTTACTGCGTTCCGTATTTTTGTTTCAAAGTTTGTTCGGCCTGAATCGCGCGATCGGGTTTGTCGACTTCGATCCACAGCTTGGCCAGGTTTTTCAGGGCCTCTGCGTGTTCGACCGGGTCGGTGAAGTAGAGCAGATCCACTTGCAGGAAAGCCCACAGCGCTTCTTTGGTTCGCCCGGCCTTTCGCAGGCAGCGGCCCAGAGTGTTGTAGGCCCTGGCGCTGAGCGTCACGTTCTCCGGATCGGTCGAAACGATCACCTGTTGGATGATGTCGATCGCCTGGTCGAACTGTTTCGCTTCGGTCAGGCACATGGCCTTGCCAAGCTGAGCGGCCTGTTTCTGCTGGACGATCAGCGGATCGGTCGAATCGCCGGCCAGTTGTTCGGCCTTTTCGAACGATTGTCGGGCCGCGTCGATTTTGCCTTGCTTCAGCAGCGCACGCCCCTTGGCGATTTGCGCCGCCATTTTCACGTCGTTCCACGGCGCCTGCTCCACGCGGTCGTAGTAGGCAATGGCCCGATCGTAAACGCCCAATGCTACGAGCAGGTCGCCCAGCAACTGGTTGGCCTCGTACCAATGGTAGCTATTGGCGTTCGCTTCAACCCATCGACGCAGCTTCGCGCCGGCTGCCCGAATATCTCCGCCGCCGATCAGGGCCCGCCGCGCCTCGGCATATGCCTGATAGTATTCAACCTCTTGTTGGATGGCCCGCTTGCCTGTCACGGCGGGGTCGTCGGCCAGTTTGGCCAGCGCATCGAGTGCCGCCCCATACTGCCCGTTGCGAATCTGGTTGCGAATTGAGCTCATCCGTGATGGCTCGCCGTCGTAACGCACATAGAGCACTTCGTTGACCGGAATCGTATCGACGCGGCCGCCGCTGCGTGCCAGTCGGATCGTCTCCGGCGTGATCTCTTCGATCGTGCCCGACAGCGTCGCTTTGATCGTGCGAACTGCATCGGCCGCCCACAATGCGTGTGGGCTTGCCGCCAGTAGTAAAGCCGCGACCACCCCCAGCGCCGTCGCTATTCTCGGCACCAGTCGCTCGGTGTTTCGGGCCCCGTTTTCAGCCCGTCGATTCGTGCAAGTGCGTCGCGCGCCACGTTCGCTTGTGGCAGAGCTGCTGGAAGCGAAGACCGCAGCAGTTGGCTTGAAGCAATCGGCAAAAACATTCATGGCAGCAGTTCCCATTTCGGGAAAAAAGTGTCTTGGGGGCGGTTCATCTCGCCTCTGTGTGATGAGTGGGTTGGGTTCTTTCGCGAAAATCGCTGGTCGAACCACGATGGCGTATCGTGCTGGTTTTCTGATGACTGTTCTCGTTTCGGGTCCCGGCAACCGCCGCGTGCTGGTTCCTCGCCGCCGACACAACAGGCGACAACGGCCGACCGAACATGCTTCCAAAAGGTTTTGTTCGATGTCAGTAAGTCGGTCGTCGCGTATCGTTTCATCTCATCTTGCCCCATCGCGGCACGGTTGCTGGCCGACAGGCGGGGCAGGGGGGAAACCTCACGTCTCAGCCGCTGCGCGTGCGGCTTGTGCGGCTCGTTGTTTGATTGATGATCGCCGACAGGCCATTGGTTTTTTGTCCTAGCGAACGTTGAATTTTCTTGAGCAATGCGTCGTAGCGGCCGAACCATTCAGGACCACCCATTGCGGGGTCGAGTCGAGCCGTCACAACGATGTCGCGATGGGCCTTTTTCAATGTTTCCACCTGTTCGGCCTTGGTTTGCTGCATCGCCAACGCGTAACGGCATTGTGCCACGCGGTAGCGGGCCAGATGGTAAATCGAACGGTATTTCGCGTGTCGTTGCACGAGATTGGCCAGCCGCGCCCAGCCCCAGATTTCAATCTGTTTGCCACCCCGCTTGACCGAACGGCCCAGAATGGCCCGCATGTAGAGCTTCGGGTTCTCAGCGGCCCAGGCCTGATAGGTTTCGGCGGCCTCGATCTGCGCTTGCAATGTTTTGGGGTTGTCGGCCAACACGTCCACGATCAGCAGCAGTGCGTCTTTGTATTGGCCACGTCCTCGCAACGCCTTGGCCTTGGCAATTTTGATCACATCGTCAGCGCCCTTGGGCGCGAAACCAGGCTGCGTGCGGGAACGTTTCAAAATCTTGTCGTAAACGTTCACTGCCTTGGCATAAAGCTCTTTGGCTCGTGCTTTCTGGCTGCTGTCGTTTCCCAGGCCCTCGGCCAGTCGGCTGTAGGTATCGGCCACCCATCGCAGCGTCGAGAACGTATTGCCCTGGTCGCGCGAGCCGATCTTTTCAAGAAACAACTCGAAGCTTTTCAACACCGTTTTGAGCTGCTTCTGTTTCTTTTGCTCACGCAGTCGGTCCACTTGCTGTTGCAGCTCGTGCCCCAAGTCGACGTAGACGCGGGTGAGCGATGCCTGATCGCCACCGGTTCGTTTGGCGGTTTTGTCGAGCTTGGCCATCGTGGCCTGCGCCTTGCCCAACTGTTGCGTGAGCACATGCGCGCGAAGCGCCGTCTTATACGTTTCCAGCGCCAGGCGTGGCGAACCGGCGACCTTGCCCCCTTCCACCAATGCCAGCACGCCGTCGCCAGGGCGTTCGAGCAGCTCGATCGCTTTTTTCGGCCGCGACGTTTCGACGTAAAGCCGCGCCAAGGTCAGCTCGGCCTCGGCCAACTGTTGGTCGGGCGTGGCCTTTTTCTCCGCGATTTTTTTCCGCAGCGCCTCGATGCCCCGCGTCAGCAGCCGTTCGGCATCGCTAAGGCGCTGATCCAGTTCCTTTTGCGGCGGGCGCTGTTGCCCATCGCCGCCCTGCGAGGCCGAAATGTAAGCGGCCCACAAGG
>WGDQ01000188.1 GCA_015493185.1 Planctomycetaceae bacterium | reverse complement strand
GCCCCGCTAGGAATCACCTGTCGAGAGTTGATCGAGGAGTTTGGCGGCGGGGTTTGGAAGGGCCGCAAGGCCAAGGCCGTCATTCCTGGTGGTATCAGCATGGGGCTGCTCTCAGCCGACGAACTCGATACGCCACTGGATTTCAGTGGCCCGGGCAAGGCGGGGTGTTTGGGCCTGGGAACCGCTGCCGTGGTGGTGATGGACGAAACCGTGAGCATGGTCGATTTCCTCTACAACAGCACCCGCTTTTTCAAACATGAAAGTTGCGGGCAGTGCACGCCGTGTCGCGAAGGCACGGGCTGGGCGCTCGATATGTTGCGACGCATCCGTGCCGGTCGTGGTCGGCTGATCGACTTGGACTTGTTGCTCGAGATCGGCGACACGATCGGCATCATTCCCGGTACGACGATCTGTGGTCTTTCGGATGGCGCGGCATGGCCCATCAAGAACGCGATCCGCAAGTTTCGTCAGGAATTCGAAGACTACATCAAGTGCACGAATCCCGACGGCTATATGGTCACTGAGCCTGTGCCTCTGGAACCGGCCGGAGCGCACGAATGAGCGGCGCGTGTGCCATGTGGGCCGCACGCACGCGGGTTTGAATTGGCACAAGGGGAGCAATGCAGAATTCGTCAAGCAGTGTCGAGGATGTCGTGGCCTAGGCCCGCAGTGAACCGTAAAACGCATTTACGAATCTACAAAACACTCAACAGGGCGGCGCGTGAAGCATGGCCAAAGTGATTGTTGACGGCAAAGAAATCGAAATCGGCGACGACGAGCGTCTGAACGGCATTCAGGTCGCGCGACGGGCAGGTGTCGAAATCCCTCACTATTGCTGGCATCCTGGGCTGAGCGTGGTGGCGAGTTGCCGTATGTGCCTTGTGGAAACCGGCACAAGAAACGCCGAGACTGGTGAGATTTCGATGCTGCCCAAGCTCGTGCCGGCATGCCAGACGCCGGCCCGCGATGGTACCGTATTCGTCACGCAGAGCGAGAAAGTGCAGCATGCGCGCGCCTTCGTCGAGGAAGAGTTGCTCATTCGTCACCCGATCGACTGTCCGATATGCGATAAGGCGGGCGAGTGCTACTTGCAAGATTACTACTTCGAATACGGCCAGCCTTCACGTCGGGCCGACTTGCGCCCCTTTACCAGCCGTCGACGGCCCGTTGGCCAAACGGTGACGCTATTCGTCGATCGTTGCGTGATGTGCAGTCGCTGCGTGCGCTTCACGCGGGAGATCAGCGGCACGAGCGAATTGATGATTGTCAACCGTGGTAATCAGGAAGAAATCGACGTCATGCCCGGTTTTCCGCTGGCCAACAAGCTGTCGGGCAATGTCGTCGACTTGTGCCCGGTGGGGGCGTTAGGCGATGCCGATTTTCTCTACCATCAGCGTGTTTGGTTTTTGAAACGACACGAGGGTGTGTGCACGCGTTGTGCGACCGGCTGCTCGATTTCGATTGAAGAAAATCAGAATCGGGTTTATCGACTCAAGCCCCGGGAAAATCCGCACGTGAACCAATGGTGGATGTGCGACGAGGGCCGCTATGGTTATCACCATGTTCACGATCCGTCGCGGTTGCGGGGTGCGAGCCGCCGTGGCGACGACGGCTACGAACCGATCGATTGGCACGATGTGCCCGAGGATATCGAGCGGCGCGTCGAGCGGTCGGACAGTGTGGCGTGCGTCGTCTCGCCCCATTTGACGGTTGAAGAAGCGTATTTGCTTTGCAAGTGGATTCGCCAAAGCAAACCGCAGGCGTCGCTGTTCCTGGGCCCTGTGCCTGTGATGGGAGAGGATGAGACGTTTCCGGGCGGGTTCACGATCCGCGCCGAGAAATGCCCGAACCGTCGCGGCGTAGAAGAAGTGCTGCGACATTTCACGTCGCGCGTGTCCACGTTCGACGAGGCGCTCGAGGCGTTGGATGCCTCGACGTTCGACCTCGTGTGGGTAACCGGCGGCTACCTGGGCGATTGGATCGATGAACCGACGGCCGCACGCTTTGGTACGGCAAGCGAGCTGATTGTGCAAGATATGTTCGACTCGCCGCTGTGGCAGAGGGCCAGCTTGCGACTGCCCGGCGCGGCTTTTGCCGAGCGAGAAGGTTGCTATGTGAACGCCGACCGACGGTTGCAACGGGCTGCATGGGCCGTACGGCCGCCTCAAGGCGCTTGGCCCGAAGGACATGTGTATTGGCGCTTGCTGGAACAGCCCGGCATGTATCGGGCGCAAGTGGTGCTAGACGAAATGGCCGAGCAGATTCCGTGCTTCGCTCCGGCTGCTGGGGGGGTGCCCCCGCTTGGCGTGGTGTTGGATGTTGCTCAACCTGTGCAGCGATGACCGCTGCGCGACGAAGATCGCCAACGAGAATGGTCGAATGCGATGAGAGGGATGTGCGACCCCCTCGGCAGTTATTGGAAGCGGTTGTCTGGTAGCCGGGAAATGCGGTGCGGCAGGGCGGTTGTTTCGATTGCTGTGTTTCCGATGTCGTACGGCACGTGCAAGTGCGTGGAGCGGAAATAGCGGAAATAACGGCCCGATTTACGAACCGCAGACGTCGGCTGAGTGAAACGCCGTGCAAAGCGAAATTGTTGAAGAAGAAGTTGTTGAAGAAGTGGTGTCGGTCTGCCGCGGCAACGGGAGATGAGGGGGCGAGGACGAGTGGTTTCCACGAAAAGAACCCGGTCGAACGAGAGTCTGATCCATGCTTGAGCTTGCGGCAATTGCCTTGGTGAAGGTCGTGATTCTTAGCTTCGGTTTGCTCACCGCGGCGGCTTATCTGGTGCTGCTCGAGCGGCGGGTTGCTGCATGGGTGCAGGACCGGCGCGGGCCCAACCGCGTGGGCATTCCGCTGACGAGCATTCGCCTGTTCGGCTTGGGGCAACCGCTGGCCGATGGACTGAAATTCATCTTCAAAGAGGAATTCACGCCCTCGCATGTCGACCGTTGGATGTACACGCTGGCACCGATTTCTATTTTGGCGACGGCGTTGGCCGTGTTTGCCGTCATACCGTTTGGCGATGTGCTCACGCTGGGTGGCGAGCGAACCATCGAACTGGTGGTGGCGCCGGGTTTCGATGCCGGTGCGATCTACGTATTCGCACTGAGCAGCCTGGCCGTTTACGGGGTGATTCTCGGGGGCTGGGCCAGCAACAACAAATACAGTCTGTTGGGTGGTTTGCGATCGAGCGCTCAGTTGATCGCCTACGAGTTGCCGTTGAGCCTGGGGCTGTTGGGCGTGGTGGTGGTCACAGGCACATTGCGGTTGGACGAGGTGATTCGAACGCAGGCCAACGAGGGCATTTGGTTTGCTTTTGCGCAGCCGCTGGGTTTGATCGTGTTTGTCATCGCCTCGTTTGCCGAGGCAGCCCGATTGCCGTTCGATTTGCCGGAAGCTGAGCAGGAGTTGGTAGGCGGTTATCACACCGAATATTCCGGCATCCGACTGTTGATGTATTTGGTAGCCGAATTCATGCACATGATCACGGCCTCGTTTTTGATCGTGATTCTGTTTTTGGGAGGGTGGCACTTCTGGGGGCTGACCGATGCGGCTGCCTGGGGCATCGAAGGCGAAGCCGTGCCGCTGTGGCTCGGCGTGGTGCGAATTGTGGTGCTGATGGCGAAGGTGTTTGTCGTGATCTTGTTTTTCATGCTCACGCGATGGACGTGGCCTCGCTTTCGCTTCGACCAGTTGATGAACCTGGCCTGGAAAGTCATGTTGCCGCTGGGCATTGCCAATGTGGTGATGATGGCCGTGGTCGCGGAATTCGAAGTGCCGCTGACCGACCGGCTAGGACGAGGTGGTGTGATCGGGCTGACGTGGGTGGGCACATTGTTGACACTGATTGTCGCGGCGCTACTCGTGCCACTGCACTCGGACAATCGCCGCCGCAGCATCGAGCCCGATTTGTTCGGCACGTCGTGAGCACTTTTTCGGCAACGGGTGTCCGGCGGCCACGAGCAAACAACCCATCGAAATGCAAGAACCCAAGGCGCGGTCGACGTTAGTCGAGAAGCGCGGCACAAATAAAACGACCACGCGATGTGCAATCGTCGCGAGACGCAGAACGCAAAAGGCCTGAAGCAATGCGAGCAGATGATCCGGCCATCCGTTGGATCGAGGAGCCCAAGCTGGGGCTGAGCGGCAAAATGTATCTGCCGCTGATCTTCCAGGGGCTGACGACAACGGCCCGCCATCTGGTGGGGCCGAAACGCACGGTCAGCTTTCCCGAGCAACGCCCCAACATTGCCGACCCGCTCATTTACCGCGGCGTGCACCGCTTGAACCGCGATCAGGAAGGTCGCGTGAAATGCGTGGCGTGCTTTTTATGTGCGACGGCCTGTCCGGCACACTGCATCGATATCGTGGCGGCTGAGAGCCCTTGGCCCGATCGCGAAAAGTATCCTGAGCATTTCGTGATCGACGAATTGCGGTGCATATTCTGCGGCATGTGCGAAGAGGCGTGCCCCGTGGACGCCATTGAACTGACCAGCCTGTTCGACCTGACGGGCCGTACGCGGGAAGAAATGTTTTTCGACAAAGAAAAGCTGCTCAGCGTATTCGATCAGACCAAAGACGCCGAGCCGCCCAAGTCGGCGGGGTTGCCTCCGCTCCAACGTCCTGAAGAGGAACATCACTCGTGAACGCAATGCAGTGGACGTTCGTCGTGGCCACGATCAGTGGCGCCCTGGCCTTGTGGATGCTGTTGCCGCGAAAGCGATTTCGCGGTCGTCGGCTTGGTTCGCTGTTGGGGCTGGTGAGTCTGGGGTTGTTTGCCAGCCAGGTGCCGCTGCCCGGCGGACCAGCGGAGCGGACCGTATTCATTGTTTTGGCTGGCGTCACACTGGCGGCCGCGGTTTGCACGGTCACCTTTCGTAGCCCGGTGTACTGTGCGGTATGGTTTGGGCTCACATTGCTGGGTGTATCGGGATTGTTCCTGTTTCAAGGGGCCCAGTTTCTCAGTGTGGCCACGGTCACTGTGTACGCCGGCGCGATCGTCGTAATGTTTCTCTTCGTGCTCATGCTTTCCGATCCTCGTGGGCGGACGTACTACGATCGTTTGAGCTGGGAGGCGATGCTCTCGGCCAGCGCCGGGGCTGTGATGATTGGCGTGCTAAGCATGACACTGCACCGTGTGTTTGTGCCCGAAGCGGCTCCACCGGCTGCTGATGCCAACAATGTAGCGGTTGCCGATGCATCGGGGGCCAGCGCAAATGCCGAAGCGACGAACGTGCCCGCATTGCCCGAGCCACCGACGTCGGAATCGCTTCAGGCGAATATTCTGGCTCCCGAACATGTGGCCCGGCTGGGGGGCGCGCTGTTTTCGCGATATTTGGTCACTGTGGAAGCGGCCGGTGTGCTGCTGCTCGTGGCGCTAGTGGGCGCTACTTCGATCATGGCACACGCCCGATTCGAGCAATTGCGAAGGAGCCGTCACGGCAATGGATGAATTGGCATTACTGCACGGCTACCAAACGGTGGGAGCGATGCTGGTTGGTATCGGCATCGTTGGATTTCTGGCGCGCCGAAACATGATCGTCATGTTCCTTTCGCTGGAAATGATGTTGCAGGGCATCTCAGTCACGCTTGTTTCCTGGAGCCGGTTCCACAACGACTGGGGTGGCCAGGTGCTGACGGTGTTCATCATTACGGTGGCCGCCTGCGAGGCAGCAATTGCCCTGGCGCTGGTCTTAATGTTGTTCCGCCGTGCGGGCGGATTGGACGTTTTGTTCTGGCAACAGCTTCGCGAGTCGAACGTCGAACCGTTTATCGAACACGAACTGCCCGAACCTCCGGCTGAGCCCGCCGATCGTTGGCCGCACTTGCCGCCGGCAGGGATCGAGCCGCAGACCGAAGAAGAATGGCATCGGAGCCATGTTTAAGATCGAAACGTTGATGGTGCTCATTCCCGGGCTGCCGCTGCTGTCGGCCATTATCACGGCGGCACTGGGAAAATGGTTGCTTCGCAGCCGGAGCCATTGGCCGGCTGTTTTGGCCGTGGGCGGTGCGTGCCTGCTAAGCGTATTGCTGCTGTTTCAAGTGCGCCGCGAAGCGGCCGCGCTGCACGAAGCCGGTGATGCCCAAGCTGCGGCTCACGCGGTTGGCTATGAAAAGACGTATACGGTTTGGACCTGGGCGGTTGTTTCTCGCGCACTGCCCGCGCGCGCGACCTTCGGTCAGCAGGCGAGCGAAACCTCCCATTCGGCCGACCCGCCTGGCACCACGGTGCCCGAGGATTCTTCCACATCGGCCGATGCCCGATCGCTCGAAATCGGCATCACGCTCCGGGCCGATCCGCTCACAGCGGTCATGCTCGTTACCGTAACGCTTATTTCTTTGCTGGTCGTGATTTATTCGATCGGCTACATGCACGATGACGTGGGTTACTGGCGTTTTTTCACCTACGTGTCGTTGTTCGTCTTTTCTATGACCATGCTCGTGTCGGCCAGCAACTTCGCGCTGCTGTACGTGTTCTGGGAAGCCGTGGGTTTGTGCAGTTATCTGCTCATCGGTTTTTGGTTCACGCGCCCCGCGGCAGCCGCGGCGGGCATGAAGGCCTTTCTGGTAAACCGCGTGGGCGACTTCGGGTTCGCACTGGGGCTGTTTCTGCTGTGGACCACGTACGGCACATTGAATTTTCACGATACGGCAGCCGCCCCGGGCATTTTGGGGCAAACGCTGTTGGCCGATCCGTCGCAGTATGCGGGCGGATGGGTGGCCACGGCCATTTGTTTATTGCTGCTTTTGGGGGCCTGCGGCAAAAGTGCTCAGTTTCCATTGCACGTCTGGCTGCCCGACGCGATGGAGGGCCCCACGCCGGTCAGCGCGTTGATTCATGCCGCCACGATGGTCACGGCCGGTGTTTACATGGTCACGCGCTGCACGCCGTTGTACCTGGTTTCGGCCGACGCGCAACAGGTTGTGCTGCTGGTAGGCATGATCACCGCATTGCTGGCTGCGGCCATCGCCTTGACGCAAACCGATTTGAAACGGGTGCTGGCGTACTCGACGATCAGCCAGTTGGGCTACATGTTCATCGGACTGGGGGTGGGCACATTGCCGGGAATCGTTGCCGGAATGTTCCATCTGTTCACGCATGCTTTTTTCAAAGCGTTGTTGTTTCTGGGGGCCGGCAGTGTGATGCACGCCATGGGCGGCGTGATCGACATGCGCCGCTTCGGGGGGCTTCGGCGCCGAATGCCCGTCACGCACTGGACGTTTCTCATCGGAGCGCTGGCTCTGGCGGCTGTGGCACCGTTTGCGGGTTTTTGGAGCAAAGATGCCATCGTGGCTGCCATTAGCCAACGCGTTCAAGATGACCACCATGGTGCCTCGGTCGCGCTGTACCAATGGGTGTTTTGGGGATCTCTGTTCACGGCTGGGCTGACGGCCTTCTATACGTTTCGTGCGTTTTTCCTCACCTTCTATGGCGAGGAACAAATTCCCGAAGAGGCCGGGCACCATGCTCACGAATCACCGCCTGTGATGACATGGCCGCTCATCGTGTTGGCCGCGGCCTCGGTCTTTGTCGGATGGTGTTTCCAGCGTGGTCAACGGTTCGACCACTTTCTGATGCAAACGCCGTCGCTGGCTTTCTCAAGCGCACAGGCCACACTGCCTGCCGGCGAACACGGGGGTCATGGCAACGTGGCCGTGGTGAGCACCCTGGTGGCGCTCATCGGCATCGGTCTGGCCGCCTATCTGTATTTAGGAGATCGCTGGGAAGTGGCTTGGATCGCCCGGCGATTGCGATGGCTTTACACGATCTCGTACCGCCGGTTTTTCATTGATCCGATTTACATGGCGCTGTTCGTTTGGCCGCTGCGTGGGTTGGCAGCGTTCAGCTATTGGCTCGATCGGCAGTGCATCGATCGGCTTGTCGATTGGGTGGGGCGCGTGCCGCTGGCGATCGGCGCATCGGTGCGGGCCCTGCAAAGCGGGCTGTTGCCGTTTTACGCCATGGCGATGGTGTTTGGGCTGCTCGTGTTGATCGGCATTCTTGTGCGGTAGTGAGGGGGCGGTTGTTGACAAGGAAAAACTCGTTCCTGCGGATAAACGAATGAATGTGAACTTGATTCTGGCGACTACCGCTGTGCCCCTGCTGGCGGCCCTGGCCATCTGGCTTTTGCCCGGCGCGACCGGAACGGCCGATCGCCGCGCACGATGGATTGCCTTGGCCGGCTCGGTGCTGGCTCTATTGCTGGCCGTGGCTGCCACCGTGCGGCACGACCGGCTGGTGGCGCTGCACGACGGCGATTTTTCGGCCGTTTACGGGCAAGGGTTGCGATGGCTTGCCGCAGACGACAGCAGCGGCATCGACATCCGTTTCAGCCTGGGGCTCGATGGCTTGAGCTTGTGGTTGTTCGATCTTACAGCCCTATTGATGATCACCGCCGTATTGGTGAGCTGGGAAGCGATTCGCGACCGTGCCGCGGCGTTTTACGCACTGCTCATGCTGCTGGAAAGCGGTTTGTTCGGCGTGTTTATGGCACGTGATATCGTGCTGTTCTACATCTTTTTCGAATTCACGCTCATCCCGCTATTCTTCTTGATCGGTATTTGGGGGCATGAAAAACGACAGTACGCCGCTGTTAAGTTCTTCCTTTACACGTTCGCCGGTAGCGTGCTCACGTTCTTGGGCCTGCTGGCCCTGGTTGTGTGGAATTACTTTCATGCCGGCAACGGTGTGTTGACGTTTTCCATTCCCGACTTGCAGGCTGGCCTGGCGGCACAGCCGGTCGATATGAAAGTGCCGCTGTTGAATGTGGATCTGGGACTGCTGATTTTCTTGGCGTTGTTCGCTGGTTTTGCGATCAAAGTGCCTCTGTTTCCACTGCACACGTGGCTTCCGTTGGCCCATGTCGAGGCACCCACGGCCGGCAGCGTGGTGCTGGCCGGCGTGTTGTTGAAGATTGGCACATACGGCTTTCTGCGATTCAGCTTGCCCATGTTGCCCGAGGCTTCGGCCCAGTGTATGCCGTGGATTCTGGGCCTTTCTGTGGCGGGCATCGTTTACGGCGCGCTGGTCGCGCTCGCGCAGGGAGACATCAAACGTCTGATCGCGTATTCCAGCGTCAGCCATCTGGGGTTCTGCATGATAGGGCTGTTTGCCTTCAACCGCGCGGCCGTGGAAGGCGGAACGTTGCAGATGATCAACCACGGTCTTTCCACCGGTGGGCTGTTCGCCCTGGTCGGTATGCTCTACGAACGCTACCACACGCGGGAAATACGCCAACTGGGTGGTTTGGCCACTCGCACACCGTGGCTGGCGGCAATGATGGTGGTTTTCGCACTGTCGAGCCTTGGTTTACCGGGGCTAAACGGCTTCGCGGGCGAGTTTCTATTGCTGCTCGGCATGTTTCAGCGGGCATGGACCGCCGCACCACCGGAGTGGGAAATGCTGTTCAAAACACTGGCGATCTTGTCGGTTTTTGGAGTGGTGCTGGGCGCTTGGTATCTGCTGTGGATGGTGCGACGGGTCTTTTTCGGCCCGCTGGTCGAGCCCGAACAGCATGGCCAGACGATTCGCGATCTGTCGCTGCGCGAGATCGCGGCGTTGGCGCCACTGGTGGTGGTGATGTTTTGGATCGGCTTGTTTCCGAACTTCTTCCTTGCCCGCATCGCGCCGCAGAGCGACCCCATTGCCGACCGTGTGGCGGAGGTGATCGAGCGACGATTGCCGCAAGCCGAAGTGAGCACCGCCACGGCCACCCGATCGCTCGACACACGAATCGCCATCATCCGCAGTGCCGGGCAAACCGTTCTGGGCGAGTCGCAAGATGTCTTTTTATTAGAGAACGAGGCGCGACGTGACCACTGATTCCGTCTTGTACTTGCTGCCCGAAGCAACACTAGCCGGTGTGGCGACGCTCATCGTCGTATTGGGTGTTTTCGTCGCGTGGCGGGCCGTTTGGAGTTGGGTTGCGGCTGCCGGTTTGGTGTTTGCCGCGGTGTTCGTCTTACGATTCGACGGGGTGGCCGACGGCGGATTGCTGGCTGGCGATGCCATGGCCAGTTTCGTCCGTTGGCTGGTTGTTGGTTCGGGCTTATTGCTTGTGATGGCGGCGGCTCGCGCTTCGTGCCGAACGCAAACGGCCGAATACGTCGGCTCGTTGCTGTTTGCTGTGCTGGGATTGCTGTTGGTCGCCTCGGCCCAGGATCTGACGCTGATGTTCGTAGGCCTGGAGCTCGTTTCCATTCCCAGCTACATCTTGCTTTATTTGGGTGGGCGTGGCGTGCCGGGCAAGGAGGCGACGGCGAAGTACTTCTTTCTCAGCGTTTTTTCCTCGGCCGTCACGCTCTATGGCTTCGCGTTTCTCTATGGCATTGGCGGCTCGACGCATCTGGTGGAAATACATGCTCGGCTGATTGACGGCGTGCCGAGTGGGTTCCAACTGCTTGGTGCGTTGGCGCTGGTGCTGATCTTTTCCGGATTGGCGTTCAAGATCGCGGCCGCGCCGTTTCACTTTTACGCTCCCGATGTATATCAGGGCACGTCGCCGATCAACGCGGCAATTCTGGCCGTGTTGCCCAAGATTGCCGGCATTGTGGCCATGGTGCGTATTTTGGGTGTGGCCATGCCCGGCCAGTCCGAAACCGGTTGGCATTTGGCGCTGGTTGTCGCTGCCTTGACCATGACGCTGGGCAACACGCTGGCCCTTTGGCAAAACAACGTTCGGCGGCTTCTGGCTTATTCGTCGATTGCGCACGCCGGCTATATGCTGATCGGGCTGACCGTGGCTTTTGCGGCGCAGCAGACCGTGGATACGGTTTCGCAGTTTGATGGACTGGCGGCAATGCTTTTCTATCTGGCCGTTTATGCCTTGGCCACAATCGGTGTTTTCGCCGCGCTAACCTATCTGGGCGACGACCAACGTCCCTTGGAAACAGTGGATGAGATGGCCGGATTAGGACGCTCGCGACCGATCACGGCGCTGGCCATCGCGGTGTTTATGTTCAGTTTGGCGGGCGTGCCGCCGCTGGCTGGGTTTTGGGGCAAGCTGGGGCTGTTTGCCTCGGCCATCGCCTTCCAGCCTGGGCAAGCGGGTGGTGCGCAGGGATGGCTACTGGTGCTGGCGATTATCGGCCTGCTCAACGCAGTGGTGGCGGCGGGCTACTATCTACGCATCGTAGCGGTTATGTATTTCCGCTCCAGCGACAGGCCAGCCGCCGGCGAAGGAGGCGCAGGCGCGTGGACGGCGAGTTTCATTTGTGCGTTGCTCGTGTTGGCCGTTGGCCTGTTGCCGGGGCCGATGGTCAACGCCTCACGGCAGGCCGCTACGGCCGCAAGAACCAGCGTTCAGCAAGATGCTGTGGAGCGAGCAGCAGACGTTGCAGCCGGTTCCGTTCCCTTCTCGCAAACGCCAGCGATGAACGAGCCGTTCTGAATCGCACCGGCGAGGCTTAAGCATTCGACGAGGGTATGGTGTCCGTTCAGTGTGCTGT
>WGDQ01000187.1 GCA_015493185.1 Planctomycetaceae bacterium | reverse complement strand
CATCGAACACGAAACGACGGCTGATCAGGCCGTGCTGACGCCAGCGAGAGATGGTCTTGGTCGACACATCGAACAACCGGCTCAGGTCGTCGACGGTCATCACCTCTTCGCCAACCGTCTCGGCCGGCACATCGGCCGAGTCGGACACGTCCTCGATAAACAAGCGCAGATCGTGCTGTAGCTCGGTTCCGGAAATCTTCAAATCCGGATAGCTCTCCGGACGATAGCCGGTGATCCGGTAGCAGACATACTCATAGGGGTAAACACGCTGCGGATCGATCTCGTCGAGCAATCGCTCAGCGCGGTCCACTTGCTCCAGCTTGCGATCCCGAGGCGCAAAACGCACCAACTGATCGCGAAGCTGACGGATGGCGGGGTTTTGGTATTCGGCATGCATCAGAGCAACCTCTTCTCCGGCGAGCCGCCATAAGTCGACGTGGAACCATTTTCAGTCAAAAAAACAAGAAACAAGCTCTGAGAGACGCCCGACGCCGCCGACCCGCTCACTCCCTGAACCACGGGGTCGGCCCACTCACTGTCAGCCGCTCTGGCCGGCGCGAGTGGGCATGTTTCGCGTCCGGTAATTCCTCTCAGATCGTTCTCGTTGGGCAGCGCCGAGCGCTCGCAGCGCGGGGCCCCTCAAAGCGAGGTATTCTCTGCCCAAGGTTCCACATCGATGACGTGGCCTAAGTCTAATGTTCCTTTGAAATTTCCACCAGGACTGATCGTTTCCCGGGCTCTACGCCGTGGCTTTCGCCACACGTTTCTGAAATGTCCGCTCGCCTTCTCGCCGCTTCTGGCCATCGTGATTCGGTTCCTAAGAAGTCGTTCGCTTCCTAAGAACACGAGGATCGACGACGGGAATTCGAACTTGCTGGCACCGCGCGACCCGCGAAAAACCACGGAGTCAGCGAGTAGCAGATTCGAATGAAGTCGCGGACTATGCGTTTGCCAGCAGACGAAATCGCCGGAAAACGGCCCGCCCCTCCACGGACAAGGCGAACAAACCAAAAGAATGAAACACCGGAAAACGGTTTTTTTCGCGGGCAGCTACGCCGCCTGCGATCGTCTCACCCCCTCCCTGGTGATTTGGTTGTCAATCTCCATTACGCAGCGAAAAGCGTTTTGGTCGACCAAAAGTTCGCTTTTTCCCAGTCAGCTTCTATGAAAATGCCGCTCTACACGAGGCAGGCAATCTGGAACATCCAGGAAACGCAAGTCATCTATCCAAAAAGGCTTACAGCAGAGCATGCGATCTCGATCGGTCAAGCTCCCAGCGGCTCGCTTGGGCCACCACACGGCGTAGCTTCCCGCACAGCCGCTCCGACAGGCCAAACCGCTAAAACCCGAGCACTTCAACTGAACTTCCCTATCGGGCGGCGTCGATTTACCGAAAAAGCGGCCGCAATCCGACCCACTGGGCAAACCGCCGCCCCACGATCAGGGCCGCCCGTCCAGTGCATCACGTAGCTTGGCCCACCAGCAAAGCACCCGCGATTGCCGCTCGTGGCATGTGCCCAGTGCTTAAGACGCACCAAAGTGCCCGTGGGTTACGCGTGCCGGGGCGAAAAAGGCGGATTTTTCGAAAAAACATGTCTTCTTGCGATCCCAAACGCCGTTTACCGGGAGCCCAGTTCATGCGCCTCTTGCCACCCCAACGCCCGAGAGGGTTCTCCATCCACTGCGGTCGATTGGCCGGCGCTCTGGCCACCTTGTTGTCGTGGGCCGCTGCGTGGTTGTGGGTTGGTCCGTTGCTCGGGGCCGATCCCGATCAGCCGCAACGGATCGATGTTCTACCGGCCCAGGCCGTAGGGCAAATCCAACACGTCGAGGTCTCGATCGAGGCCGAGGGCAAGCTGAAACTGATGATCGACGACAAAGTGGACACGGTGCCTATGCGTGTGACCGGGCAGCTAGCCTACGACGAGAAGCGGCTCGCCACGGGCACGTTGCCCGCCCACCAGCCGCGATCGCTGCGCTACTACGACACTGCCGAGGCAACCATGCAGATTGCCAAAAGTAAGTTGACGCCGCGGTTGTCCGACGATCGACGCTACATCGCCGTGGAATGCGGTAGCCAAGGGCAAATCTTGTTCAGCCCGCAGGGCCCCTTGACCCGCGACGAGCTCGATCTGGTCTCGCCACCAGCCAGCAGCCTGTTGGTCGATGGTTTGCTGCCTAGCGAGCCGGTAGACCTGAACAAGAAGTGGCCGATCGACCACGACCTGCTGGCAGCACTGCTGGGGCTCGACGCCGTGGGGGCCAGCGACGTGAAGGCGCACCTGACCGAAGTGACGAATCGCTCGGCCAAATTCGAGCTTTCGGGCATCGTCGAAGGGGCGATCGACGGGGTTTCCACCGAAATGGAAATCAAGGCGAAATTCCGCCTGAACCGCAAGCGCCGTGCGATCGACTGGTTTGCCATGGTATTGCGTGAAAAGCGAGCGATCGGCCATGCCGCACCGGGGGTCGAAGCGGTGGCTCGCGTGCAAATGAAAATCTCGCCGATCAAGTCGAGCCCGCAACTCGAAAAGGCCGGTGATATGGAAAAGATCACGCTCGACGAGCATCCTGAGTTGGCGCTGCTGCGCTACAGCGCGCCGCTGGCCCGGATCGAATTCCTTTACGATCGCCGCTGGCACATTATGGGGGAAGAATCGGACCGCCTTGCCATGCGGTACATCGACCGGGGCGAGTTGCTGGCGCAATGCAACGTGGCCGTGCTGCCCAAGCAAGCGGCTGGCAAGCGGATTTCACTTGAAGACTTTCAGGCCGAAATCCGTAAGGCCCTGGGCGAGAACTTCGGCCAATTCGTCAACGCCAGAGAGTCGGCCGACGAGCAGGGACGGGCCGTCTATCGCGTCGTCGTGCGAGGCCGAGCCAGCGATCTGCCGGTCGAGTGGATTTACCGGCTGGTTGCCGATCGCAATGGCAACCAGGTTGTTTTCGTCATCACGGCCGAGGAAGCGGTTGTCGACCACATCGCCGGTGCCGACGAAAAGCTGGTAGCCCAGGTGCGGTTCGTCGAGCCGAAAATCGATGCGGCGGCACGTCCCACGCCGGCAGCCAAATAGCCACACACCCCGGCCGCGGTTCTCCGATTCACTGGTCGCTCAGCGGCACGGCCATGACATGAAAAGAGCCGAGCGGCCTTCGTAACTTCGTATGATGAAGACTCTTCTATGCAAGCCGGTTGAAGCGAATGGCCTGATCGGCGGGCGGCAGGCCGAGTTTCGCCAGGAGTAATCGCAGGCACGCAGGAACCATCGCAGGCACAAAGGCATATCCGAGGATCCGTCGAGCCTCGGACGACGCTAAACCGATCGGTTTTCGACCGATTGCAGCCGAAAAATGACTTTCTCAGTGGGCCGCCGGGGTGATAATGCTGTGAGGCCCCCTTTCCGTATGTGCGTCGGTATGTGCGTCGGTTTTGGCCGCACTAGGTGCTCGCCCCCTCCGAAACGGCACCGCGGGGCTGGCCCGCAGCCATGCGCGGCCGAGAATCACGACCGACGCGATGAGGATACAAGCTGCCGGTCGATCGCTTCAGTGGGCGAGAAGCAAACAATGTGAGATCCTGATGATTCGCCGTAGCTTCGAGTTTGCTGACGGAGTGTGCGGCTGGTCCGTTATTTCGCAACTCGAGCATGCTCGCGTGGCTGGTCTTTTGGCCAACTACTGGGGTGCCCCGGGATTCGCCGAACCGGTTCCGCGTCAAGAGGTGCTCGAAGCGGTTTTCCGGCACGACGACGGTTGGGCGGCGTGGGAGCAGCAGCCCGATGTCGATCCGCGAGGTTTTCCTCGCGATTTCACCGAAATGCCCATCCATGTTTCGGTGGAAATCTGGCGGCAGTCGATTCGCGAGGCCGCGCAGCTCGGGCCGTTGGTCGCCTGGGTTGTTTCGGGGCATTTCTCAGCTTTGGTTCGCCGCTTCGGTCATGCCGAAAACGCCCATCAGGCCGACGCGATTCGGGATTTTCTTGCCGAGCAAGACGCCGAGCGGGCTCGCTGGCTCGATCAGTGGCAAGCGATCTCGCCTGAGCAGCACTCTTTGGAAATCGCCGAGCGGGCCCTGGCTCAACTCCAATTTTTCGACCTATTCAGCCTTTGGCTCTGCTGCGATGGGCCCAAAAGCGTTTGGACGCCCGAACCCCCGGGCGGGGAGCCTTTCACCATGCGACCCGCAATCGAGGAACCGCCCCCTGCGCCACACACCGAGCAGAAAGCTCCGGAAGGCCAGCGTTCGGCAATCGTGGCGGCTTCGTGGGCCGTGCAACGGATTCGTATCCGGGCCCATCCATGGCCATTCTCTACCGACCGGGTGGTTGTCGACGTCGAGGCACGCGCCTACCGGCAACGGACATTCGCAGGCGCTGAGGCCTTTCGCACCGCGCCGGCAACACCACTGCGAATCGTCTGGGAATTCACCCCGACCGACACGGCAACCACGGTGCCCACATGCCCACAGCGGGCAAAGAGCCCCCTCGCGAAGCGTAATACCCCGGCCATTTCCGATTTTGGGGGCAACCATGCTCACCAGAGCATAGGATTCCCGCGACCCCGCGGCCGGAGCTTTCCCAGAACCCCGTTTTGGCAGAGCAGCAACCGTGCATCGCCTGCCCGTCTACTGCGAGCGGGCAGCCATATCGGGGGAGCATGCCTGTTACGCTTGGTTTTCTTCCTGCTGCGCCGGGCTTTTTTCCGGACGAGCAACGGCGAACAAAAGGCAACCAACTGGCGCGTTGTGATCGGTCGCGCGGAAGATCTGGCCCCAGAACGCCAACCGACGGACGGTAAAAGAGGGCGGAGGCCAGACGCACAGCTTCGCGCAGATATTCGACAATATCGACAAGAGCCGAGCAGGCTAGAGCACCGAGCGAGAGCCACCAACGGGAAGAAGCGGCAGGAAGGCAAGAAAAACCGTCGCAAGCACTGCGACCGGCCCACAAAAAGGTAGCGATGCGCCAGCATCGCCGCTTCCGGCCAGTGGCTTCGAGCCGGCGGTCGGTTCCTGCTAGAACGCCGCAATTGCTGACGAAGCAACGTCTTGCGGCACTGGTCGAACCCGCCTTGCGATTGGACACGCCAACTGCCCGGAATTAGACTGGAACACGGTATCGAGGCAACTGCCTTTTGCCTGTCTCGTCCGTCGTACGAAGGGCTGTGTCTGCCGGCAATTCGCCAAGTGGCCTGCCCACCAGAGCGTTATTAGAACCAACGGACAAAACGCGTCTGAACCGCCGAGACAAGCGGCTTTTTTTCCGCAGGTAAATGAGAGGTTCTGTCCGTTCGCTCTTAGCCCGAGCGGCCGCTGGTTTTCTTTGGTGGGCATGCGGTCGTTTCACCCACGTCGCGTGCCGTTGGCGATTCGTCGTTCGACGCCGGCAGAACGACCAGTGGGCCGCTTGTGGCTTGCATCCAACAGCAATGAACCAAGTAGCAGCAAAAAGAAGTCTATTTACTATGCCGCTCAGCACTCGTCTGCTTGTTTTCTTTGTGTGGACCCTATGCGTTGCCGCGGCCGCCGACAGCCGCGGCGATGAACTCACCCGGGCCACACGCCCTGAGTCGCCAACGCGATTGCCTCCGCGACGTCTGGCCCCCGGTGTGGAAACCACAATTCCTGCGAGGGTGCCCGTGGAGGAAACGTTCAGCCGCCACAACATACCGGAGTTACTGAGGATCGATCCCAACTGGGATTGGGCCAAAGATGTTCGTTTCCAACACCGGGTATGGGCTATCGAGTTCACGTTCAAGCCCGTCCGCTTTATCGACGTCGATGTTCCGCAGCGCGATGGGCGCATGCGGCGAGAACGTGTTTGGTACATGGTTTATCACGTTCGCAACCCGAACCGGCAGCCGGTGCCGTTTTATCCCAGTTTTCTGCTCGAGGATCAGGAAACCAAACAGCGATATCCGGCCCGTCTGATCCCAGTGGCGATTACCGCCATTGAGCGGCGCGAACGGCCCCCCAAACGATTGCTCCACACACCAAGCATTTCGCGCACGGTGCCCGCCTACGAAGAAGGCAAAGACAACTCGCTGTGGGGCGTGGCCACATGGACCGACGTAGACCCGCGAATCGACTACTTTTCGGTAATCGTCAAGGGCCTGACCAATGCCTACCGATGGCAAGACCTGGCCGACGGGTCGCGGCGGCGGCTTCGCCGGATGCTGAAATTGAACTTCTGGCGGCCCGGCGACCAGTACGATGAGCACGAGCGAGAAATCCGGCTCGGTGTCCCCGGACAAGTTGACTACGAGTGGGTGTTTCGCTAATAATTTCGCGTTCGGGCCTGCGGCGATGCGCATCTTGCCCGTCAACAGGCACCTTGGCGGCGGGCGGAAACGGGCGGCAAGCCACCGAGCCGCAACATGTCCGACGCTCTCGGCAAACGCAAGCGACAACCACAATCCTCGTGCGGGCAGCCCCTGCATGGGTCGACAAAAGGGAAACTGGTCTCATGGCTCATAAAAAAGGTCAAGGCTCGAGCCGGAACGGCCGCGACTCCAACGCACAGCGCCGTGGCGTCAAACGGTATGGCGGGCAGGCTGTGAAGGCCGGCAATATCATCGTCCGTCAGGTGGGCAACCGCTTCCATCCGGGTCGCGGCGTGGGGCAGGGCAACGACTTCACGCTTTTCGCCTTGGTCGACGGCTACGTGAAATTCGATCGAGGCGGTCGCCGGGTCAGCGTTGTCGAATCGCGCTGAGCCCACCGCTTCGGCCAGCTTGTGCGACTGGCTATCTTGGCTGTGTCGGTCTGGCTGCCTCCAGACATCGCTTGCAGGCCGTCTTCCTTCTTTGTCTTTGCTTTTGTTTGGCAAGCGTGGTGCTCTCCGCCACGATTCGGCCCCGCGCATGCGCCATGCCAGACGTATCGCGAACGTTCATGGGGCGACGGGGTTATCCAGGCGGGTTCTGATGGCGCGATAGGGTCTTGAGCACGAGCTGCACCTCTTCATAGCGTGTGCCGGGGGGCATTTTCGGCAGCAGCGGACGAATGCGCGAGGGGGGTGAGTCGCCCACAATGGCCCGGATCGCCTGAATCCGCTCGACGGGAAGAAACCACTCCGGGCGAACGGCTCGCCCCTCGTCGGCCGCTCGCAAGGCATGATCGAAAACCGTCGCGGGCTCCAACCCACGAATGGCGGCGCACTCTTCCGGCGTAAAGCCCGCATCGAGCACCCGCCACGTCCAATAGTGCGCGGGATGCTCGTGTGCCCCATCTGCTGCGGTCGATACGCCGCTACGCCGCAGATCGCCTGGATCACTCGATACCGACCCAGCCGCTTGGGCCGATAATGCGGTCGATACTTCGGGGGTCGCGGTCGCCTGTTCGCCGGCCAATGGAAGTTCGACGTGCGTGGCCGCGTCGCTGGAATCGCCGGCATCAGGTTCGCCTTCGACTGTTGCGCCGACTGCTGTGCCAATTTCCGCGCGAGCTTCTGTGTGAGCTGCCGCGTGGTTTCCCGAGGCATCGGGGCGAGCGTTCGATTCCTGACCGTTCGATCCGACCTCTGAACTGTCTTCGGCCACGATTCGCAGCAAGGCCGTGCCGTACAATCGCTGCTTGGCCGGACCAATGCCGGACACCAGCGACAAATCGTCCGCCGTCCGAGGGCGTTGCTGGGCAATCTGCTCGAGCGTGGCATTGGAAAGAATGCGATAGAGCGGAATGCCACGGTGTTCGGCCACCTCGCGTCGCCACGTTCGCAATCGTTCGACCAGCCGCCGCACGGCCTCGTCCGTTTGCCCGTTGTCAGCGGGCAGGGGGCGCTCGCCAGAAGGTGGACCGTTGTTTGGGCGCGTGTCGCGTGGTGCGGCGTTTGCCGATGTCGAAGTGGTCGCCGCGTTTGCCGGCATTTGGCCGATCGTTGCCAGCACATCCGCCGCGTGATGCGAGGCCCCAATGGCCGCGGCGCCGCCACGCAACATTTCGCGGCCGGTTTTCGAAAGGCCGATCACCGGGCGATGTGGCTGCGGTTCGATTTGCTCGAGCCAGCCGACCGATATCAAACCATCGATCAATCGCTGCACCGTCGACTGCTTCAGGTGCCCGAGCACACCGTGGCTTCGATGGCGATCGAGTCGTAGCTTTTGCACTTTTTGCGAGTTGGAACCGCAGAGCATCTGCGCAATCAGGCCTCGGCCAAAACGACCATGCGTGGCCGCCACGGCCTCGAGCACGGCAAGTAAGGACTGGATCGCCCGATCGTCTGGCGATGAAGAGGCCCGCTGGTCGGCCGGGTCGGAATTCGACTGCTGTGGGGCTGTGGTACAGCAGTTGTCGCAGTG